>CAMYVI010000090.1 GCA_947302185.1 uncultured Lachnospiraceae bacterium | reverse complement strand
GTACCGCTGCCAGCGAGACCGAGCGGGAGCGTCCCGACGATGCATTTTTTTATGACGAGACAGTTCATAGATTCCGCGTGGGAAGTATAAGTTGTCCTATCTCTCACACCGTCACACTCGTCAACTCCCTGAAAGCCTCCAGCTCCGCATTCTCCCTCGAAATCCCCTGCTCCTCGTACTTCCCGATCATCCGGATCATCCTCTGATAATCCCTTGGCACGACCTTCTTGAAGCATGCGATTTCTTCATCAAAATGCGCGAGTATCTCCTTTCCGAGCCCGGAATCCGTAGCCCTCACATAATCCGTGAGAATCTCTTTGAGTTCCGCGATATCATATTTGTCCCTGAGCTCCTCGAGCTCGACCATGTCCTTATTCACCCGGCGGTACAGACTGTGATTACGATCCAGCACGTAAGCAATTCCCCCGCTCATGCCCGCAGCAAAGTTCTTGCCGGTGCTGCCGAGAATCACGGCCCTTCCGCCTGTCATATATTCGAGGCCATGGTCTCCGCAGCCTTCCGCGACTGCCGTGGCGCCGGAATTTCTGACGCAGAAGCGCTCGCCCGCAATGCCGCATATATACGCCTTCCCGGATGTAGCCCCGTACAGCGCGACGTTTCCGACGATAATATTCTCGGAAGCCTTGAACCGGCTGCCTCTCGGAGGCCTGACGATCAGCGTTCCGCCGGAGAGGCCTTTTCCGAAGCCGTCATTTGCATCGCCCTCGAGCCGAATCGTCAGGCCGTGCGGAATGAAAGCTCCGAATGACTGACCTCCTCCCCCGGAACAGTTAATGAGAAATCTGTCCTCGGGAAGGTCTGCACATCTGCTCCCGTATTTTCTGACTATTTCCGATCCCAGAATCGTTCCGAAAGTCCTGTCCGTGGAGCTGACCTCGACCGAAATCTGAGCAGAGCAGGCATTTCCCAGCTCGGAATTGCGATCGCCCGCAGTCTCCTCGAACCAAGGCAGCAGACAGCGCACATCTAGCGTCTTCTCAAGCCCGAAATCATAGCTTCTCTTCGGATCGAAACGGTTATCTTCCGCATCTGCGAACCCGTCTTTCAGAATTTCCGCAAATGAAATCGTCTGCGCCTGTTCCTGCTCAAAACTCCCGCGTTTCCGCAGGCAGTCGGTACGGCCGACCATCTCGTCTACCGTCTTAAAGCCCAGCCCGGCCATTATCTCCCGGAGCTGCGTGGCCACAAATGTCATAAAATTCATCACATGCTCCGGCTTTCCGGCAAATCTCGACCTCAGCTTTTTGTTCTGCGTCGCGATACCGACCGGGCAGGTATCTTTCGAGCAGACTCTCATCATCATGCAGCCGAGAGATACCAGCGGAGCCGTGGCAAATCCGAACTCCTCCGCCCCCAGAAGGGCCGCGATGGCGACGTCTCTGCCCGTCATAAGTTTTCCGTCCGTCTCGATCCTGACCCTGGAGCGAAGTCCGCTCTCTATCAGCGCCTGATGTGTCTCCGCGACTCCGAGTTCCCACGGAAGACCGGCGTTGTGGACCGAACTGTAGGGAGCGGCTCCCGTGCCGCCGTCGTAGCCGGAAATCAGAACGACCTGTGCTCCTGCCTTTGCAACGCCGGATGCGATCGTGCCGACGCCTGCCTCGGAAACGAGTTTGACGGAGATTCTGGCGGCTCTGTTTGCATTTTTCAGATCATAAATAAGCTGAGCCAGATCCTCGATGGAATAAATGTCATGGTGCGGAGGCGGTGAAATCAGCTGTACGCCCGGAGTTGAACATCTCGTCTTCGCTACCCACGGATATACCTTTTTGGCCGGAAGATTTCCGCCCTCGCCCGGCTTCGCGCCCTGTGCCATCTTGATCTGTATTTCCTTCGCACTGAGGAGATATTCCTCCGTCACGCCGAAACGTCCGGAGGCCACCTGCTTGACCGCACTGTTCCTGTCGGTCCCGAAGCGGGCCGTGTCCTCTCCGCCCTCTCCGGTGTTGGAACGTCCGCCGAGGCGGTTCATAGCCGTCGCTATCGTCTCGTGAGCCTCTTTTGAGAGGGATCCGTAACTCATGGCACCGACCTGGAAACGCTTCACGATCTCAGAGACGGGCTCGACCTGATCGATACTGACAGGTTCGCCTGCCGGAACGAATTCGAGCAGGCCGCGGAGCGTATGAGGATGATTCGCATCGTCCACGAGAGATGTGTACTCCCTGAATTTGTCATAATTTCCGGTACGGACCGCCTGCTGGAGCAGGACAATAATCTTCGGACTGTAAAGATGATCTTCCTTGCCCGGACCGCTCCTCAGATTGTGGAAGCCCGTACTGTCGAGAACCGGATCCACCGGAAGTCCCATCGGATCAAATGCCCTGTCATGCCGGTACGCAATCCCCTCCTCAAGCTCTCTCACGCCGATGCCTCCGACACGGCTGACAACTCCCGTGAAATACTTATCGATAACTTCATCGGACAGGCCGATCGCCTCAAATATTCTCGCCGACTGATAGGACTGGATCGTCGAGATACCCATCTTGGCGGCGATCTTCACAACACCGTGAAGCAGCGCCTTGTTGTAATCGACAATCGCCGTGTGCAGGTCCTTATCCAGAAGTCCGAGTGAAACCAGTTCTCCTATACACTCATGAGCCAGATAAGGATTGACGGCCCGCGCGCCGAAACCGAGGATACAGGCCGTCTGATGAACATCTCTCACCTCGCCGCTTTCGAGGATGAGAGAGACAGCAGTCCTCTTCCTGGTGCGTACCAGGTGCTGTTCCACGGCTGATACCGCCAGCAGTGCCGGAATCGGCACGTGATTTTCATCGACGCCGCGATCTGAGAGGATGATGATATTTGCTCCGCCCGATACAGCCCGGTCGACCGACAGGTAAAGATGCTCGACCGCACGTGAGAGCGACGTATGCTTATAATAGAGCAGGGAGACTGTCTCAGTTCTGAACCCCCGGTGCTTCATCGAACGAATCTTCATGATCTCGACGCCTGTCAGAATCGGGTTATTGACCTCGAGCACCGAGCAGTTATCGCTCCGTGCGCGGAGAAGATCCCCGTCGGAACCGATATAGACAGTCGTATCGGTGACGATTTTCTCCCGCAGGGAATCAATCGGCGGGTTTGTGACCTGTGCGAATTGCTGCTGGAAAAACCGGTACATCAGCGGATAGTTATCCGAGAGAGATGCGATAGGTACGTCGTGACCCATGGAAACGGTGGGCTCGGCGCCGTTTTCCGCAGCCTCCGAGATATAGGACTTGACCTCCTCATAGCCGTAACCGAAGACCTTATAGAGTCTGTCCCGCTCCTCCTGCGTGTGGACTTCCACCTGACGGTTCGGTATCGTCAAATCCTCCAGATGTATTAAATTCGAATCAAGCCATTCCCCGTAGGGATGTGCCGACGCATAGAATTCCTTGCACTCCTCGTCGGATATGATTCTCTTTCTTCCGGTATCGACAAGCAGCATTCGTCCGGGAGTGAGCCTCGATTTTTCCACGATATGCTCCGGAGCAATGTCGAGGACGCCGACCTCCGATGAGAGAATCAGGCGGTTATCGTCCGTGACATAATATCTCGAGGGCCGGAGTCCGTTCCGGTCGAGCGTCGCTCCGAACAGTTCTCCGTCCGTGAACAAAATGGCTGCAGGACCGTCCCACGGTTCCATCATGGTCGCATAGTAATGATAAAAATCCTTTTTGGACTCGCTCATAAAGCGGTTATTCTTCCACGGCTCCGGAATCAGTGTCATCATGGCGAGCGGAAGATCCATTCCGTTCATGTAAAGAAATTCCAGCGTATTATCAAGCATGGCGGAATCGGAACCGCTGGCCGAAATGACCGGATAAATCCTGTCCCTGTCAGCAGACAGCAAGGCTGAATGCATCGTCTCCTCCCGGGCAAGCATGCGGTCCGTGTTGCCGCGGATCGTGTTGATTTCCCCGTTGTGAGCGATAAAGCGGTAAGGATGCGCTCTCTCCCAGCTCGGCAGTGTATTGGTGGAAAACCTCGAGTGGACCAGCGCGATGGCCGTAGCGTAGTCCGGACTTTGAAGATCCTCATAGAATCTGCGCAGCTGGCCGACCAGGAACATTCCTTTGTAAACGATAGTCCGTGACGACAGGGAACAGATATAAGTATCCTCGGAACTCTGTTCAAATTCCCGGCGGACCACATACAGCCTTCGGTCAAATTCAATGCCCTTCGTTATCGTTTCCGGCTTTCTGAGGAAGCACTGCCAGATGGACGGCATGCAGTCGCGCGCCCGTTTTCCCAGGATATCCGGACAAATCGGAACTTCTCTCCAGCCAATGACCGGAATGCCTTCCTTGTCGGAAATGACTTCAAAGAGTCTTCTGGCAAATGTCCGCCTGAGCCCCTCCTGCGGCAAAAAGAACATGCCGACCCCGTATTCTCCGGACTCTCCGAGCTCTATCCCGATTTCTCCGGCTGCAGATGAAAAGAAAGAATGGGAAATCTGGAGCATGATTCCGACGCCGTCACCTACTGTGCCGCTCGCGTCCTTGCCTGCCCTGTGCTCCAGTTTCTCGACTATGGACAGGGCGTCATCCATCACGGAGTGTTCCGGGACGCCGTCGATCTTGACGACGGCTCCGATTCCGCATGCATCGTGTTCTCTGTCGTATGAAAGTCTGTTTATCATATGCACCATCCTCTCTTACATGTATCTTTTGGCATTTGGGCGTTCTTCCGGCAGGAAAAAATTCAACCGAAATATGAAACTTCAGAAAATCCTATGCCTGATACATAGATGAGTCTTCTGTATTCCGCTACTGAATGAGGAAGAACCGATCTTGATACAAAAAAAAGAAGCGACGGAGACTCTGATGCCTTTGAACATCATGAAGCTCCGTTGCTTCTTGCACGTCATGTTAGTCTGTTTATTCAGAATTGTCAACAGAAAATCTTGTAGAAAATCTTGTACTTCACAATCATAATTACGACAGAAAATCTTGTACTCCACAAAATACAATTTTAATCTATATTTACAGTTGACACCGGCAAACTCCTGCTGTAAAATGCGCAAGCATAAGGCAAGGGCGTCTTTGAGAAATCTCAACTCAAAGACGCCCTTTCGTCATAATCGGGCAATCATCGATGACCTCCAAACCGGATTGCCCGATAAATGAAGCCCTATTCATGATGAGAGACAAAGGCGTCTTTCGTGCCGGCACGAAAGGAACCTTTGTCTTTTTTGTTACAGAAATTATTAATTATACAGAAAGGAGATATTTATTATGAATACAGTCCCGGAATATTTCGGAAGCATGGTCTTCGATGACCGCGTCATGCGGGCTACCCTGTCCGCAGATGTCTACGCCTCTTTAAGAAAAACAATCGATGAGGGAAGCCGCCTCGACATCAGCGTCGCCAACGCCGTCGCCCAGGCGATGAAAGACTGGGCCGTTGACCACGGAGCTACGCATTTCACGCACTGGTTCCAGCCGCTGACAGGTATCACCGCCGAGAAGCATGACAGCTTCATTTCCCCGTCTCCGGACGGCAGCGTCATCATGGAGTTCTCCGGCAAGGAGCTGATCAAGGGCGAGCCGGACGCATCCTCATTCCCATCCGGCGGTCTTCGCGCCACCTTCGAAGCGAGAGGATACACAGCCTGGGACCCGACGTCCTACGCCTTCATCAAAGGAAAGACACTCTGCATCCCCACAGCCTTCTGCTCCTACGGCGGCCACGCTTTGGACAAGAAGACCCCTCTGCTGCGCTCCATGGAAGTCCTCAGCAAGCAGGCTCTCAGAATTCTGCGCCTTTTCGGCAACGATTCGGCGAAGCGTGTCGTATCCTCCGTCGGGCCCGAGCAGGAGTACTTCCTGATTCCCGCAGAGATGTATGAACAGCGCCCAGACCTCAAGTATACCGGCCGCACGCTGTTCGGGGCGCAGCCTCCCAAGGGCCAGCAGCTCGACGATCACTACTTCGGCGTCATCAAGCCCGGCGTCGCCGCATTCATGGAAGACCTGAACGCCGAACTCTGGAAGCTCGGCATCCTTGCAAAGACAGAGCACAACGAGGTAGCTCCGGCCCAGCATGAGCTCGCTCCCATTTATACAACGACAAATATCGCGACGGATCACAACCAGCTGACCATGGAGATCATGCAGAAAGTTGCCGCAAAGCACGGCCTTGTGTGTCTGCTCCACGAGAAGCCTTTCGCCGGAGTAAACGGAAGCGGTAAGCACAACAACTGGTCTATCGCGACCGACACAGGCATAAACCTGCTGTCTCCGGGAGCAACGCCGTATGAAAACGCCCAGTTCCTGCTCTTCCTCTGCGCCGTCATCAAGGCGGTTGACGATTACCAGGATCTGCTTCGACTGGCAGTTGCCACAGCCGGCAACGACCATCGTCTCGGTGCAAATGAGGCTCCGCCCGCCGTTATCTCCATCTTCCTCGGTGATGAACTCAACGCGGTGCTTGAGGCAATCGACTCCGACACGCCATATGAAGGAACAAAGAAGATCAAGATGAAACTCGGCGTCGATGTACTTCCCAGGTTCAACAGGGATACGACGGATCGCAACAGGACTTCGCCGTTTGCATTCACGGGAAACAAATTCGAATTCCGTATGCTCGGCTCATCCAACAGCATCGCCTGCACCAATATCATGCTGAACAGCGCCGTCGCGGAGAGCCTGAGAATTTATGCCGACAGATTGGAGAATGCGGAAAACTTCGAGGATGCGCTTCATGAAATGATCAAGAAGACGATCCGCGATCACAAGAGGATCATCTTCAACGGCAACGGTTATGATGACGCCTGGATCAAGGAAGCGACGGAAGTGCGCGGGCTCCTGAACTATCGGACAACAGCGGACTGTATGCCCCACCTTCTCGACGAGAAAAATGTCAGCATGCTCACCTCTCTGGGCGTATTTTCAGTCGACGAGCTGCATTCCCGCCGGGATATCATGCTGGAGAACTACTGCAAGAGTGTGGATATCGAAGCCCACACGATGGTCCGGATGGCGAGAACCCAGATTGCTCCCGCGATTGAGAGCTATGCGTCTGACCTGGCCCGGGCTGCCGTTGCCAAGAAAGATGTCGTCCCGAGTCTGAAATGCAGTTTCGAAACAGGCCTCATAGAGACACTTTCCGGCCTGATCGATGAGATTGAAATAAAAACAGATGAGCTCGAAGCGGCTCTCGTGAAGGTTCAGGATGCGAAAGATATCATAGAAGAGTCGGCCATGGTCCGCGACCTGCTTCTTCCGGTCATGAGCGAACTCCGCGCGCCCTGCGACAAGGCGGAACAGCTCACAGCGAGAAGTTACTGGCCGTTTCCGACATACGGTGAGCTGCTGTTCGGAGTGAAGTGATTTTCCTGATGCGGGTTGGAGGGTAAACTATGTGCTCAATTATGGGATATTGCGGTTCTTCTTACGACATGCAGAAATTCAGGAAGGGATTTGAACGGACGATTTCCAGAGGTCCCGATGACTGCCGGATCATAGACACCGGCAACGGACTTCTGGGGTTCCGGCGGCTGTCCATCATGGGGCTTACGCCCTCGGGCATGCAGCCTTTTGAACTGGACGGGAGCTACGTTGTCTGCAACGGCGAGCTTTACGGATTCGAAGCCGTGAGAGCAGATCTGAGAGAAAAGGGATATACATTTGCAAGTGACAGCGACTGCGAGATCATTCTGCCCATGTACCGTGAGTACGGAACGGATATGTTCGCCATGCTTGATGCGGAATTCGCCTGCGTAATTTATGACGGACAGACGGGCGAATACATCGCAGCCAGGGACCCGATCGGCATCCGGCCGCTCTATTACGGCTTTGACGAAGAAGGCACAATCCTCTTCGCCAGCGAACCGAAAAACCTTGTAGGACTCTCTGAGAAAATAATGCCTTTCCCTCCCGGTCATTTTTACAAATGCGGCCGATTCTTCCGCTACTCCGACCCGTCGCAAGTTGACGCTATTTGCCGCGACGATCCGGCGACCGCAAGCATGAAGATCCGGAATAAGCTGACAGAAGGCGTGAAGAAGCGCCTCGTTTCCGACTCCAAAGTGGGGTTCCTGCTCTCCGGCGGTCTCGATTCATCCCTCGTCTGCGCGATTGCAGCGCGGGAATGTGAGCAGCCGATCAGGACATTTGCCATCGGTATGAGAGAAGACGCCATCGATCTGAAGTATGCGAGGCAGGTCGCCGACTTCATCGGCGCGGACCACACGGAAGTCTACATGACGCCTGATGAAGTCATATCCACTCTCGAGACTCTGATAGAGCTCCTCGGGACTTACGATATCACGACCATCCGCGCAAGCATGGGCATGTATCTGGTCTGCAAGGCCATTCACGAGAGCTCAGACATACGTGTTATTCTCACGGGAGAGATTTCCGACGAGCTGTTCGGTTACAAGTACACGGACTTTGCACCCTCGGCGGATGCCTTCCAGCAGGAAGCTTCCAAGAGAATCCGGGAGATCCACATGTACGACGTGCTCCGCGCGGACCGGTGCATCTCGGTCAACTCGCTGGAGGCGCGCGTCCCGTTCGGGGATCTGGATTTTGTCAAATACGTGATGAGTCTCGACCCTGAAATCAAACTCAATAAATACGGGAAAGGTAAATATCTGCTCCGCCGCGCGTTCGAAGGTCTGGATTATCTTCCGGACGATATTCTGTGGCGCGAGAAAGCGGCATTTTCGGATGCGGTAGGTCATTCTATGGTGGATTACCTGAAAGAGTACGCGGAGGAGCGCTATTCCGGCGATGAGTTTGCTGCAAGATGCGCCATGTATGATTATGCGCGCCCCTTCACGAAGGAATCGCTCCTCTACCGGGAAATTTTTGAGAAGTATTATCCCGGACAGGCGGAGATGGTGGTCGATTTCTGGATGCCGAACAGGGAATGGGACGGATGCGATGTCGACGATCCGTCGGCACGCGTGCTTGCGAACTATGGGGCGAGCGGCATGTAACCGGTTCAAAAAGAGCCCGGCTTCCTCATGACTGACGTCATGAGGAAGCCGGGCTCTTTTCAATCATTTTTGTACGAAAAACCGTCGAATGTTCAGGATCTGCTCCCGGTCTTTCCGCTCAGGAACACAACCGTCCCGACAAGTAAAGCAGCCGACACAATAAGTCCGATCCACGGCGTCAGCGTGAATCCCGCAACCAGATATCCCACCGCGCACACCACGGCGACCAGCGTCGCGTAAGGCAGCTGTGTCTCGACGTGACGGATATGCAGGCAGTCCGCGCCGGTCGAAGCAAGAATTGTCGTATCCGAGATCGGTGAGCAGTGGTCTCCG
>CAMYVI010000089.1 GCA_947302185.1 uncultured Lachnospiraceae bacterium | reverse complement strand
CGAATATTAAAATCAAGGTATCGGTTATTTACGGATTTCATTTCAACTGTCAGCTTTCGAGTTTCGCCGACAAACTCCGCATGGCCGAAACCTGTCATACTTTTGACCATTTACTTTACCACCCGTTTCTTCTTATAATCCAAAGTATTTTACATCATTTGAGAAACTCCGTCAACGATTGTTTCATCACCGCATCCATATTATCCCGGTATGTTGTAATTGGATTCTATTTCAAATTATGCTATCATTACTTTGCTGTAACAGTTCAGGAAAATCACTGTCTTCGGAGGTAATATGGCATTTGACGGTATCACTACAGCAGCAATATGCAGCGAGCTTTCCGGCTGCCTTACAGGCGGCGGCATAAGCCGCATCGTCCAGACGGAAAAAGATGAATTGCTGCTTACCATAAAGAACAACAAAGTAACCTACAGGCTCCTGATGAGCGCCTCTCCGGCATTACCCTTGATATATCTGATTCCCGAGAACAGACAGGCGCCGCTCACCGCGCCGAATTTCTGCATGCTGCTCAGAAAACACCTTCAGGGCGGACAAATTCAGAAAATCTCTCAGCCGTCACTCGAGCGCGTTATATGTTTTGAGATTTCACATCGTGATGAACTCGGGGATCTGTGTACAAAGAAGCTGATCATAGAGCTGATGGGCAAATACAGCAACATAATAGTCACAAATGATCAAAACATCATACTCGACAGTATCAAACGCATCCCGTCATCTGTCAGCTCTGTACGGGAAGTTCTTCCCGGCAGATCCTACTTTATCCCGGGTGCGGATTCCAAAAAGAATCCTCTCGAAGCGGATAGTGCCGATTTCATTGACACAATAATAAACAGTTCTTTCAACATCGTGAAAGCTATCTATATGTGCTATACAGGGATTTCTCCGATAGTTGCGGAAGAATTTGTTTACGAAGCCGGTATAGAGCCGAGAAAAGGTCCTAATGATCTGTCTTCAGACGAACTGAAATCGCTTTCGGAAGTATTTACAGGACATATGAGAGATGTAGCGGAAGGAAGGTTTGCACCGAATATCGTCTATGTAGATGACGAACCGAAAGAATTCGGTGTATTCCCGCTGAATATATACGGAGGGAATGTCGAGTATATCGATTCGGTCAGCGAGATGCTCAGGAAATTTTACTCTGACCGTGAGGCATCCGGCCGCATGAAACAGAAATCGGCTGATCTCAGGCATCTTGTTTCCACTGCGCTCGACCGAACAAATAAAAAGTTCCTGATTCAGGAAAAGCAGATGGCAGATACCGAAAAAAAGGAAAAATATCGAATTTACGGAGAATTGCTGAATACGTACGGCTACAGCGCGAAGGAAGGCGATAAAAAAATCGAGGTCATCAACTATTATACCGGTGAACCGATGACGATTCCTCTGGACCCGACCCTCACCGCAAGCCAGAACGCACAGAAATATTTTGAGCGATATAACAAACTGAAACGTACTTTTGACGCACTGACTACACAGATCGAAGAGACGAAAGATGATCGGGATCAGTTGGAGACCTGCCTCATGGCTATCGATCTTGCAGAGAGTGAGCAGGACCTTTCGGAAATACGAAAAGAACTGACCGAGTACGGATTCCTTCAGAAAAGGACCGTTCAAAAAGGACGTGCACGGGAAGCAAAGCAAAAACCGCTGGCCTTTCTGTCTTCTGACGGCTATATGATGTATGTCGGCAGAAACAATTACCAGAACGAGGAGGTCACTTTCAAGATCGGCAACGGAAACGACTGGTGGTTCCACGCCAAGGGAATGCCGGGAAGCCATGTTATCATCAAAGGAAAAGGCGACGCAGAACTGCCGGACCGGGCTTATGAGGAAGCCGGGGCACTTGCAGCGTGGTATTCATCGGGAAGACGGGCTCCTAAAGTAGAGATAGACTATACCCAGCGGAAAAATCTACACAAAAAGAATGGCGGCAAGCCCGGTTTTGTGACATACCATACCAATTACTCACTCGTTGCGGTACCTGATATTTCTTCACTTAAACGTATAGAATAGATTTTTCTGCGGCCGATCTTATTATTCACAATAAGTTTGATTTGCATAATCTCATTAGGCTTCAGTGATCATAAAGACATATTTCTTCTCCAGGTCACGATCGCAGTCCCGATAATTATCACATATCCTGTCCAGCTCCAGATATCGGGAAACTCGCCGAAGAAAATAAAACCGAGGACCGCCGCAAAAATAACCTGGGAATAGTCGAACACTGAAATCTCCTTAGCCGGTGCATACGTATACGCAGCTGTGATATTAAGCTGCCCAGCCAGGGCCGATACGCCCGCCATTATGAGAGTGATGAGCTGCCTGATACTCATAGGTCTGAAATCCCGAATCATGAACAGGAGACAGATGACAGTTGAGAAAACCGAGAAAAACAGTACTATGGTTTCCTTTTTCTCCCCTTTCATTCCGAGCTTTCTGACAAAGGTATATGCGGTTCCGGCAAATATGCCGCCCGCCACACCGACGACAGCCGGGAGCGATGCGACTCCCGTTCCCGGCTTTACTATGAATACCGCTCCGAGAAACGCAACGACAACTGTAAGGATCTCAAACCTGCCGGGAATCTCTCCGATAATAAAGATACTCATGATAATGGCAGCGAACGGTGAGAGCTTATTTAAAATATTCGCATCAGCAATCTCCATATGGCCGATCGCCCAGAAATTGCATATAATTCCGAGTGTACCTATTGCACTGCGCAGCAAAAGACTTAACAGGCATCCCTCATGAATTTCAAATCGCTTTCCGCTTTTTAAGACCAATACGAGTGAGACCAATGCCGCCACCAGATTTCTGAAAAACGCCTTCTCCATAGTCGGCAGATCTCCCGCAAGTCTTACAAAAAAAGACATCATCGCAAATCCGAACGCCGCCATAAGAATGTGGACAATTCCTTTTAATTTATCAGCCTGTCTCCTGCTCGCTTTTTTTTCCATATTTTCACCCAGTTTCAAGAATTGCCGTAGAGCAGAATTCTCTAAATATTAGTCTGTGATACATGCACAAATGAAAAGAGGCTGCGCCTCGGGCAGTTTCACCACTGTTTAGAGTAGTGTTTCGCCCTAATGCTGCAGCCCCTTGAAACGCATCCGTTGTTTATTTTGCTACAAAATTCAAAATCTTTCCGGCTCTGTAGATGACCTTAACAATCTTCTTTCCTTCTACAAGCTTCGCGATCTTGGGAAGTGCAAGACCTGCCTTCTCTGCTGCCGCCTGATCGGCGTCAGCCGCTATGCTCATAACTTCTCTCGGTTTGCCGTTGACCTGAACACTGATTTCGACTGTAGCGTCAATTGTCTTGGCTTCGTCATATATCGGCCATTCCGATACGGACAGGAAACCTTCACCTCCGATATACTGCCAGATTTCCTCTGTCAGATGAGGAGCGAACGGATTGAGAAGCTTAAGGAACGTAATGTATTCATCTTTTCCTACTTTTTTCTCAGCCTCAAAATCGTTGAGCAGCGTCATGAGTGCAGCAATCGCTGTGTTGAACTTCATGTCCTCGATGTCGTTTGTGACTTTTCGGATCGTCTTGTGTAGCTTGCTCTCAAGTGAAACAACATTTGTATCCTGAAGATTATCTGCAAGACGGGCTACTCTGTCGAGGAAGCGTTTACAACCGCGCACGGAGCTCTCATTCCACGGAGATGACGCGCCGTAATCACCCATGAAGAGCACATACGTGCGGAGCGTATCAGCACCGAACTCTTCAACGACTTCCAGAGGATCGACTACATTGCCTTTGGATTTGGACATCTTCTGATTATCGGAGCCGAGAACCATTCCCTGTGCAGTTCTCTTGGCATATGGCTCAAAAGTATTGACAGCGCCGATATCATAGAGGAAATGATGCCAGAATCTGGAATAAATCATGTGGCGGGTCACATGTTCCATACCGCCGTTATACCAGTCGACATTCATCCAATATTTAAGCTTATCCATATCGGCCAGAGCCTGATCATTCTTCGGATCGATATAACGCAGGTAGTACCAGGAAGATCCCGCCCACTGCGGCATCGTATCTGTCTCGCGTTTTGCTGCTCCTCCGCATTTCGGGCAGGTACAGTTCACGAAACTGTCGATCTTGGCCAGCGGAGACTGTCCGTCCTCGCCGGGCTGGAATTCTTCGACTTCCGGAAGTCTGAGCGGAAGCTCTTCATAGGGTACCCCGACCATACCGCAATTCGGGCAGTGAATGATCGGTATCGGCTCACCCCAATATCTCTGCCGGTTGAAAGCCCAGTCCTTCATCTTGTACTGGACGCCTGCCTCACCGATACCTTTTTCCTCAAGGTACTCTATCATGCGTTCAATGGAATCCTTCTTATTGGTATAGCCGTTGAGGAAATCGGAATTGACCATCTCGCCGTCACCGGTGTAGGCTTCCGCATCCATATCCCCGCCTTTGATAACTTCAATGATGTCAAGGTCGAATGCCTTCGCAAAATCATAGTCTCGCTGATCGTGACCCGGAACTGCCATGATAGCGCCTGTGCCGTATCCCATCATAACATAGTCTGCTATGAAGAGCGGAATCTTCTTTCCGTTTACCGGATTGACCGCTTCCAGCCCTTCGATTCGAACGCCCGTTTTATCCTTTACAAGGTTCACACGCTCGAATTCGCTCTTCTTCTGGCACTCATCTCTGTATGCGGAAATTGCATCCATGTTGGTGATCCTGTCTGCATATTTGTCGATGAGCGGATGCTCCGGTGCAATGACCATGAAAGTAACGCCGAACAGCGTATCCGGTCTGGTCGTGTAAATGCGGAGTTCCTCATCAACGCCGTCGATCGTAAAGTTCACGAACGCACCCGTCGATTTTCCGATCCAGTTCTCCTCCTGAACGCGGATAGCCTCAGGGAAGTCAACAGTATCGAGTCCCTCAAGAAGCTTGTCCGCGTACTTCGTAATGCGCAGATACCAGACTTCTTTCTCTTTCTGGATCACGTCGCTTCCGCAGACGTCACATTTCCCGTTCTGACTGTCTTCGTTTGAAAGGACAACTTTACATGACGGGCAATAATTGACAAGAGTCTTGTCGCGGTATGCAAGGTCGTTCTCAAAGAGCTTCAGGAATATCCACTGGGTCCATTTGTAATAATTCTCATCCGTCGTGTCGATAACACGGCTCCAGTCGAATGAGAAGCCGACGCGCTTAAGCTGCTCGGAAAAATGCTTTATATTCTGGTCCGTGACAACGCGCGGATGTGTATTGGTCTTGATCGCATAGTTCTCTGCAGGAAGTCCGAATGCGTCGAATCCGATGGGGAACAGGACGTTGTATCCCTGCATGCGGCGCTTGCGGGCAACGATCTCAAGCCCGGAATAAGCCTTGATATGACCGACATGCATACCTGCACCCGATGGGTACGGGAACTCGACCAGACCATAAAATTTCGGCTTATCGCAATTATCCTGCGCTTCAAAAATGCCTGCTTCTTCCCAGGCATTCTGCCATTTCTGTTCAATGTGTCTGAAATTATATTTCATAATTGACTCTCCCTGCCTTCTTGTTTCGGATAATTTCTAAAAAATCTGTTAAAAATAATATCATTTCGGATTCTGTTTGTAAAGTATATCCGTGGTTGCATACTCTGTAAACACCGCAGAATCGGAAAAACATATCAGAAACGCCTCATCATTTCTGCCGTCTTTAGCGAATCATAAGAAAGGCCCCGAGATTTCCGCGCTTTCCTTTCGATGCCCTGTGCGAGAAAAGTTTGTCAGAATTACACGCAGTGCAGAGATTCGGCAGCGTGATGTTCTCTTCCCGAACGCCTGCTTCGATAAGTACCGCCTTGTTAGCTTCCCATAGATCCAGATAATACTTACCGGGTACCGTATCTGAGTTTTTCAGAAAAGCTTTATCAAAAAAGGCGGCGACATCCTCCCCGACTTCATATGAATCCTGACAGATAGACGGGCCGATCGCGCAGATGAGATCTTCCGGATCTGTTCCGAACTCACGCGCCATGGCCATAGCTGTGATCTTGCCCATCCCTTTCGCTGTTCCCTTCCAGCCGGAGTGAGACAGGCCTATAGCCCTGTGAACAGGGTCAACGAAATACAGCGGAACACAATCCGCATAGAATGTAGCGAGAGCGCAGCCGGGCTCATTTGTAATAAACCCATCCACATCGTGCCAGTCCATGGCAGTATTGAACCCTTTCCCCCTGTCGCGCCTGCCGACACGCAGCACATTTGTCGTATGTGTCTGATCCGAAAGAATGAGGTCGTCAGTGGAAAATCCGACGGCATCTGCAAATCGACTGAAATTCTCCCGGACCGCATCCGGACTGCAATCCTGTTTAAAAGAGAGGTTCATCGTTGCCTGATATCCGGTGCTGACTCCGCCAAGTCTGGTCGAAAAAGCGTTTATCACCCATTCTTCCCGGTCAAGGGAAGGATAAGAAAGCCAGACTACACCGTTCTTAATATGAACATTCAGCTTTGGGGCGCTTTCGCTTTTCCATCTGAATGAAGGTTGATTATTCATATAGTACCGCGGCTTGGCTGCCGCTCTCCTTTCATATTTTATCATGATACTGATTGCCTGATCAGGAACAGAAACTGTATGTACATTCAAACGGGTTCCGCACCGGTTGAGCTTTGCAATCGTAAGTTTTCTCACATATGCTCTCACGGAACATAATCAAACGCGTTCCTGATATGGACTACCTCTCCCGGAGAAATACCGACCACATCGAATCGGCATGGTGTCGTCTCGGGATAGGCGTTCTTGGTCAGATAATAAAGTGCTATACGGGATATCTTTCTCTGTTTTCGATAATTGACCGCCGAAATCGGAGTGCCCCTGGCCGATGTGGCACGATATTTGACCTCCACGAAGACCAGATACCTTCCTTCTCTCGCTACAATATCAATCTCGCCCTGCCGGCATCGAAAGTTTCTCTCCAAAACAGAAAAGCCCTGAGTTTCGAGGAACTCACAGGCTTTATTCTCATAGTCTGAACCGATAGTTCTTTTATTCATAATTCCTCTCGAATACGTTATCATTCAAAGCAGATCAATCTGTGATATCAACAAAATGACCTATGAAAGACTTTCTGTGAATCGGACACGGGCCGAGCTCTTTCAGTGCAGCAATATGTTCAGCGGTCCCGTACCCCTTATTCTTCGCGAATTTGTAGCCCGGGAACATATCTTCGTACTCTACCATCATGCGGTCTCTTGTCACCTTAGCGACAATACTCGCAGCAGCAATCGATACACTCTTGCGGTCGCCCCCTATTATAGCCACCTGAGGAATCGGAACCTCCGGAATCGTCACAGCATCGTTGAGCAGTAAATCCGGCTTTATATTCAGCCTTCCTATTGCCTCCCGCATCGCCTCGTACGTTGCCTGCAGAATATTGATCTCATCGATTCTTGCCGGAGGGACCATACCTATCCCGACCGCAGCCGCCTCATCCATTATGACATCGTAGAGCTGTTCCCTCTTTTTTTCAGAAAGCTTCTTTGAGTCATTGAGATACAGAATTCTGTGGTCGGTCGGCAGAATGACGGCAGCTGCCACCACCGGTCCGGATAGAGGACCGCGCCCCACCTCATCGATGCCGCACAGAATACCACGGTCTTCGAATTTATGCTCGTAGACCATCATACTCTCCGTCCTCTCGATCTCTTTTCTGAGCTTTTCTGTCTGCCTCTCCTCTTTTTCTCTCTGTTTTGCAAGCTGTTTTTCGGTCAAGTCATCACCCTATCTCTTTCATCATGTTCACCAGTCACCCGGGATCTGTCCGTCAGTCTGCCTTCTCGAGCGTGATTCTCCCGAGGGTTCCCGATCTGAACTCATCAAGTAATATCCGGGATGCCCTGTCGTAGTCAATCACTCCGCCTTTTTTCAGGCAGCCTCGCTTGGAACCGATTGCCTCGAGAACTTCAACCGGCGTACCGGTCTCCTCTATATCATATCGGGCAGTCAGGATACCGGGGTAATCTTCAGTGAGCCTCTTTATAAGAAGGACCGCCAATTCGCCCTGTTCAAGAATCTGATCGTTTATTGAACCGATGAGGGCGATGTTCTCACCGACTTTCGGATCGTCGAACTTTGGCCAGAGCAGTCCGGGCGTATCAAGCAGTTCAACCCGTCCGCCTAGGCGTATCCACTGCCTGCCTCGTGTGACGCCGGGCTTGTTTCCGGTTTTTGCCATTGCCTTACCGGAGAACGAGTTTATAAACGTGGACTTGCCGGCATTCGGTATCCCTGCCACCATAGCTCTGATCGGTCTCTCTTTCATCCCTTTCATCCGGTCCCGCTCGATTTTCTCGCGGCAGGCTTCCAGAATCGCGGGGGTAATAATCTTTACATTGCCTCTCGATCTGGCGTCCATGAGGAGTGTGGTCAGACCCCGGTTCCTGAAGTATGCCACCCACTTACGATTCTCCGTCTCATCTGCAAGATCGGCTTTATTCAATATCAGCATTCTGGCTTTTCCGGAAGCCAGCGACTCTATATCCGGGTTCCTTGCAGACAGAGGAATTCTGGCATCTGTTATTTCGATCACGAGATCGACAAGTTTCATATCTTCTTTCATCTGACGAATAGTTTTCGTCATATGTCCCGGATACCATTGAATGTCCAAAATATACTCTCCTTGTTCTATCTACTGCTAATCTATAAATCCAAATGAAGAAAACGGCGATACGATAAGCCAGACCTTGCCCATTACGGAACGTGCGGGTATGTTGCCTACATCAGTAAAGCGGCTGTCCTCACTGTTATTCCTATTGTCCCCGAGTACAAAATATTCTTCGTTTCCGAGTGTGACCCCGTTTTCAGCCAGACCTCCGCTGTTCATACTCGGAAAAGCCCTCTCTTCGATATATGTCTGACCGTCGATCAAAATCAATCCGTCCCGAATCTGAACTTTCTCGCCCGGCAAGCCTATGACTCTCTTGACATGCACGGAAGAATCAGTGCTGTCCGAATTGCTATAGGCGATGAGATCTCCTCTCTTGATTTTTCCGACAGTGTATGAAAGCCTGTTGATCATAACTCTGTTTCCTGCCTGAAGGGTCGGGTCCATTGAACTCTCGAGTACGGTTACGGAGGAACAGAATACATAAGAAAATACAGCAGACAGAGCAAGTACTATTACGATTTCGACAATCCATGTCGTAATATTTCTTGTTTTTGTACTATACCAGAGACTGCGTCTCACCGGTTTTACAGGTTCTTTTTCTCTAACTTTCATAGCATAACTCCTGCACATGCATTTGTAAAAAGGGACCGCCGCATTAAGCAATGTTGCAACGAAATATGACGGAATACATCTTTACCGGCATATTTTGCTGTACTTTGTCTTAATGCAACAGCCCCTTTCATGCATTCTGGGGTAAAAGCCCTTAAG
>CAMYVI010000088.1 GCA_947302185.1 uncultured Lachnospiraceae bacterium | reverse complement strand
TGTCTTTATGCCTCTTCTTGCGAGTGTCTCCGCAGCCATCATGCCGCCCGGACCACCGCCGACGACGACAACCTTGTGTCCGCACGTATCCGGCTCAAGATCGCCGTAGCGCTCCTCGTTGCAGGTGAGAGGATTGACGGCACATTCGAGCGGAAGGCCCTGCGCGTTCAGTCCCATCAGCGTCTCGAAGCATCTCAGACAGTTAATGCACTTCTTGAGCTCACTCTCTCTGCCCTGCTGTACCTTGATGCCCCATTCCGGATCGGCGAGCCAGGATCTGCCCATACCGACGAAATCAACGACTCCGCCCTCGATGAAAGCTTCCGCAACTGCCGGCTCGCGGATGGAAGATACCGCAATGACCGGAATATCCACATTGTCGCGGACAGCCTTTACGAAATCTTTTCTCCAGCCCTGCGGGAAGGAGATCGGCTCAACAGCCATGAGGCCGGTCTCATAGAGTGCGCAGCTGACGTCTACGAAGTCGATTCCTGCCGCTTCCATCGTCTTGACAATACGGATACCATCCTGAATGTGGATATAATCTTCTGTAACACCGATAGTGTTCAGGAACTCATCTACAGATACACGGCAGCCGAGTACATAGTCCCTGCCGCATTTTTTGCGGATATCCTCAATGATCTCAAGCACCAGTCTCATCCGGTTCTCGAAGCTTCCGCCATACTCATCCGTTCTCTTGTTGGTGTACGGGGAGAGGAACTGCTGAAGCAGATATCCATGCGCGCAGTGAAGTTCCACGCCGTCGATGCCTGCCTTCTTGCAGCGAAGAGCGGCATCACCGAACTGCTCTACCAGCTCATGAATCTCATCCAGTGTCATCGGACGGGTCTCCTGCTTGGAGACGTTACACATACGGTCCGAAGCGGAAACGCACGGCTGTCCGCCGATCAGAGAGGAGACGCCTTCACGGCCGGGGTGGTGAAGCTGGATGAAAATTTTGCTTCCGTACTTATGTACCGTAGATGCGAGTTTCGCCAATGAAGGAATATGGCGGTCGCTCGTCGCGGCAATCTGGCGGAACATTCCTACGCCGGTCTTCTCATTGACCTTGCATATCTCGGGCATGATAAGTCCGCATCCGCCCTTTGCTCTCGCTTCAAAATAAGCGAGCATAGCGGGTCCGACTGTTCCGTCGAGTTCTGCTAAATTTGTTCCCATAGGGGTCATAACGAGGCGGTTTTTCAACTCAACGTTCCCGATACGCCCCTTCTCAAAAAGTTTCTCGTACATTGTATATCCTCCTTTTGAATCTTATTCCGTTTTACTGGTGTGTACCTGCCGGCTGATTCCTTCCGTGCAGGGTTTTTACTGCTTGCTTCAAGTGTTTCCGTTCCTGATGTCTCCGGCTGCAAACGCCAATAATCTACTTATATTTTATATCAGGGAAGAACAATACACCATGGACGCGATATATGAATCAGAATTGACATTTTGTGCATCATAAACTAAGCTTAATATTATAGAAAATGATTTGAATAACCTCTATCTTAAACATGCCCGACATGGATTATTAATACCTGAATTTACTAAAAATAACGGTGTTCTTATCAGAAAGGAAGAAAATAAGATGACCTTCTCCGATATTGTCAATGAAATAAGACATTTTTCCCCGATTCAAGTTATCTCCGCTTCATCCGATACAAATATTTCCAGGGTGCGACTATGGGCGGATCAGGCTGAATCCGAGATGAATACGATTCTGTATTTTGGTTATGATAGACAACCGGGGGTTTGGCCGGACCATTTTATTCTTGCATCCGATTCGGGTGACTCTGAATTCACGGGGATTTCTCCGGTTCCTGCTGATGAATCCGCATTTTCAGCTCCCGTTTCGGATTTCGCCGTAATTCCGAAAGAGCAATTTGCCGCAGTCTTCAACCGCATCCAGGATATTCTGTCAGAACGAAATGAAAATGATTACCTGCATTATCTCATGCATACGGCAGACAGCGTGCGAAGTGTCGACGAACTGATCGATATGGCGTCGCAGACATTTAATGCGTCTCTGGTCCTGATCGATCGGGATTTCCGGATTCTCAGTCACTCGACGAGGATACCGGTAACTGACGAACTGTGGGTGGATAATATCAGAAAAGGGTACTGTGACTATGAATTCATCACGGAAGTCAAGAAACTGAAATCCGTGCAAATGGCAAATCCCGGCACCGCGCCGTTTGAAGTCACCTGTTCCGCCTCTCCCTATAAAAAGCTGGCATGCAGGGTCTACTGCAAAGACGCCTGGATCGGTTCTCTTCTTTTGATCGAGGGGGAGCAGACTTACCGTCAGGAGCATTACGAAATGCTTCGTATGCTCAGCTCCGTCACCGGCTATACCCTGCTTTCATATTCGCCCGAACTTCTTTACAGGACAAGTGAGTATCAGACTTTTCTTTATAATCTGCTCATAGGCACGCCGCTGGAGAATCTGCCCGAAGCATACAGGGATATGAAGTTTCAGGAGAATATGAAGCTTCTGTATTTCAGGCCGGACAGTTCCGAAATTCCTTCGATAAAGGGAAAATCTCTGCACGAAGCATTTCACAGGGAACTGCCCGACTGCCATGTTATCACATACAGAAAGGCGACGATTGTTGTGTGCAGTGTTGCCGATGCGGAGAGCGTCGGGCATTTGCTCGATTTATTTCCTTCAAAATATAACGTCAATGTGGGAATCAGCAATCCCTTCCACAGAATCGAACTTCTGAGGGAGGCTCTCAGCGAGGCTCAGGACGCTCTTGTGACGGGAAAAAGTATAGATACGGAGAAGCGGGTGTTCTCATTTGAGGAGTTCAGTGTTTCCGTCATGCTTAAACATTTTTCGGAAACAGGCGATATCACAAGGTACATTCATCCCGCCGTTTCGTGCATAGCACAGTACGATGAGGAATACAGAACCAAGCTGCTGGAGACGGTCCGGGAATATATTCAGAACAGCTGCAGTATAAAAAAAACGGCAGATGCGCTGTATCTTCATCGGAACAGCGTCATTTACCGTCTGCGGAAGGTGGAGGAGATCAGCGGGCTTGACCTGAATGATCCTGACACGCAGTTCGCGCTGCGCATGTCCTTTTATATAATTCAGATAAAGCCGGCTGAGTGACATTCGCCTTAATGCCGTTGGGCGCGGTGTAATCGGGGACAGTCCCTGACCATTAGGGACGGTTCTTCTCAAACGGGGACGGTTCTTAACGATTAAGAACCGTCCCCGTTTGTGCACGTTTGTGCTTGTTTGTGCATCACACCCCCGCTGCGTGCTCCTCATTATAAATCTTCGCCAGCCCACCATGGGATGTCTCGCGATACTTCTCGTTCAGGTCAAGCCCCGTGCGATACATGGTCGCCACAACGTCGTCAAATGAAATCTTTCTCGTCGCATACAGGAATCTCGACAGATTTACGGAACTGAGCGCCCTCATCGCCGCGACCGCATTTCTCTCGATACACGGGATCTGAACAAGCCCGCCCACCGGGTCGCATGTAAGCCCGAGATTGTGTTCCATTGCTATCTCGGCAGCATACTCGATCTGGTCGATGCTGAGCCCGTAGAGCTGCGCGACCGCCGCTGCCGCCATGGAGCATGCACTGCCGATCTCGGCCTGGCATCCGCACTCTGCGCCGGAAATGCTTGCATTTGTCCGAATCACATTTCCCACCAGACCGGCCACCGCTAGGGCATCCAGTATTTCCTCCTCCGGGAAGCCGCGTTCCTTATACATATAGTACAAAATGGACGGGAGCACCCCGCAGCTTCCGCAGGTGGGGGCTGTCACAACGACATTCTCCGCCGCATTTTCTTCACTGACTGCGTAGGCATATGCCGCAATGACGCGGTTCATCGTGACGTCCGCACTCTCATTGTAGCAGCGCTTCTCATACAGATACTTTGCCTTTCTCGTAAGGTTCAGTCCGCCGGGTAAAATGCCGTCCGCCTGAAGCCCCCGCTCAACGGATTCCTGCATGGCTTTCCAGATTTTCTTCAGATAATCGCGAAGTGTGTATCCTTCCAGAATGTAAATGAGCTGAATAATGCTGATTTTCTCCTGATTACAGAGGGCCACGATTTCGGAAAAATTCTTCTGCGGGTAAACTTCCCTGTCTTCTTCGGAGGATTCATTTTCAATGCGAATGGAGCCTCCGCCGATACTGAAAATTCTTGTCGCAGTGATCTCCTTCCCCCCTTTGAATGCTTTGAACAGCATCGTGTTCGGGTGCGGAAGTTTATCCTCCGGAGTCTCCCTGTCGAAAATGATCTTAGCTCCGGGCAGGCCTTCCATGATTGCCTTCCCAGTGCCGTGACCCTCCCCGGTGAAAGCCAGAGAGCCGTATAAGGTTACCTCGTATGAGTCTGCATCCGGATATCGGTTTCCGAAGGTCTGGGCGGCGTGATACGGGCCTACAGTATGAGAGCTGGACGGACCATTTCCGATTTTATAAACGCTTGTTATGCTTTTCATTACATCTCTCCTATTTGATAGACGACTTTTTCTTTTATTTGCTGCATTGAGCAATTACAGAAGCGGTAACATTGCGGCAGAATTCACTGCTGTCTCAGAGAAATATCAGATCGCACGTCTGACATAGCAAGGATAATCGCGGAAGAACATCCGCTGTTGACAGCAGCAGCGCTGCTTAAGATGTGATTAAAACTTGCTGATGGCTTAATTATATCATCAAAATTAGTGTGTTCAAGGGGCTGTGAGAAGCTATCATGGATAAATCCGCGAGCTTCCGTCTGCAGCTCTCTCGCAGGGATGCTTCAGGCAGCAGACAGGGACGGTTCTTAACTGTTGAGAACCGTCCCCAACGGGGGGCCGACGAACCTCTACGCCCCGAAAGAACGCCGCACCCGCTGCAAAAACCTCTCGGCAATCGGCGAGAACGTCTGATACCTCTTCCACACCAGATAGAGCCGGGTCTCCAGGGCAGGCGCAAGCGGGCGAAACGCAAGCCCGCTCCCCGGAGTCGTATTCACAAGCCTGTCAAATGTCAGCAGATATCCCAGATGCTCCCTGGCAAACAGCGATGCATTGTATGCCAGCCTGAAAGACCCCTCCAAATGCAGCCGATCCATTTTCTCCCCCGCCCACCTCGGAATATCATTCTCCCACGACTGTCTCGAACAGAAAAGCGGAAGCCCTACAAGATCGTCCACCCGGATGACCTCTTTCTCCGTCAGCGGATCATCCTCCGGCATCACGACGCCCCAGATATCCGACTCCGGAAACATTATCGCCTCATACTTCGCCGGTTCCGGCTTCTCACACAGGACCACGAAATCCAGAAGCCCCTTGTCCAGCTTCTCTGCGACCTGCTCCGTATCACCGCTGGTTATATGGTACTGCAGTCCCGGATAACTCTCCTTAAACATACTGATCTCTCTGGCGAGAAAACCGATCTGATAGGACTCTGCCAGCCCGAAATACAGATCTCCCCCCGTGATATCATCGAGAGAGACAAATTCCCTCTCAATCTTATCCGCCATACTCACCAGATCTTCGGCACGGTCTCTCAGAAGAACACCTTCATCCGTCAGCCTGATTGAAAATGAATGACGCGTAAAAAGCTTCTTTCCGAGCTCGTCCTCCAATGATTTCAACTGCTTTGAGAGTGTGGGCTGCGTGACATGAAGAGTCTCGGCTGCCCTGGTCATATTTTCTTCCCGCGCTACGGCGAGGAAATATCTTAGTGTCTTTATTTCCATTTGTTTACGGCCTCCTTCCCGTAAAATGAAAATTCGTCGAATTCTTTACATTTTCAGGAAATTTCTTTCGAGATTTACGCCTCAAGATATTCCGAAACGGAATATCACGATATTCATTATAGTAATTAGCGCAAAATATCACAAGCTGATAAAATCTATGTTGTCAAAACAAATAACAGCAAAGAGGATTGTCATGAACACGGAGCATATGAAACAAAACCTGTCTGATGCGGGATGCCGCGACGAACTCATAGCAGAAATAATGACCCTGTGCGAAGGAGGCCATGTCCGGGAAGCCATGCAGAAAATGAAATCAGACCGCTGCCGTCTCATTGATGAGCTTCACGAATGCGGGAGGAAAATCGACCGTCTCGATTTTCTGATCCGGCAGACAGAAAAAGAAATGCAGATGAATCGCCGAACCGGCGATGCCAACATCACAGATTAAAATAATCTGCTGATTCTACGGAGGAATTCAAACATGATCAGAAAAGAAGAATTGAACCTGGTAACAGAATGGGACAAAACTTTCCCGAAGAGCGATAAAGCGGAGCACAGCAAGGTCACATTTGTGAACCGCTACGGCATCACACTCGCCGCTGATATGTACATGCCGAAGACAAGAGACGGCAAGCTGCCTGCAATCGCAGTAAGCGGTCCTTTCGGAGCCGTCAAGGAACAGTGCTCAGGCTTGTACGCTCAGACGCTGGCGGAGAGAGGTTTCCTGACGATTGCATTTGATCCGTCCTTCACAGGCGAGAGCGGCGGAAACGTGAGATACATGGCCTCGCCGGACATCAACACGGAAGATTTCATGGCGGCGGTGGACTTCCTGTCGCTTAATGAAAATGCAGACCCCGACCGCATCGGTATCATCGGCATCTGCGGGTGGGGCGGCATGGCGCTCAACACTGCGGCGCTCGATACAAGAGTCAAAGCAACGGTCGCTTCCACTATGTATGATATGACAAGAGTGAATGCCAAAGGCTATTTTGACAGCGAGGACAGCGAGGAAGCGAGATATCAGCACAGAGCAGCCATGTGTGCACAGAGACTCGAAGACCTGAAAGCCGGCGAGTACAAGCTGGGCGGCGGTGTCGTCGATCCGCTTCCTGAAGACGCTCCGTTCTTCGTAAAAGACTATTATGACTACTACAAGACAGAGCGCGGCTACCATGAGCGTTCGCTGAATTCCAACGGCGGCTGGAATGTGATCGGCTGCGAGTCCTTTATGAATCAGCCGATTCTGCAGTACACAAATGAGATTCGCAACGCCGTACTCATTATTCACGGCGAGAAGGCGCATTCCTGCTACTTCTCCAGAGACGCCTTTGCGGCAATGACAGACGGCAACAAATATACCGATAACAAGGAATTGATGATCATTCCTGGCATGGTGCATACAGACTTGTATGACGGCGGCGGAAAGAATGCGATTCCATTTGACAAAATTGAGAGCTTCTACAGAGAATACCTGAAATAAACGGGATCGTTCAGGAGAGAGAATATCATGGGAAAACGTGTATTAATCATATCGACCAGCCCGCGCACGGGAAGCAATTCCGAGATGCTGGCGGCAGAATTTGCCAGAGGCGCTTCTGACGCGGGAAATGATGTAGAACTGATCAGCCTTCGCGGCAAAGATATTCGCTTCTGCAGGGGATGCTTTGTCTGTCAGACGACAAGGCGGTGCGTAATTCGGGATGATGCAGACCTGATCGAGCAGAAGATGGAACGAGCGGATGTGCTTGCATTTGCAACGCCAATCTACTACTACGAAATGAGCGGACAGATGAAAACGATGCTCGACAGGGGCAACCCGCTCTATACCACGGATTACGCGTTCCGGGATGTATATCTCATCGCGGCCGCTGCCGAAAATGAAGATGAAGTCTGGGAGCGGGCGAAATGTGGCCTGGAAGGCTGGATCGAGTGTTTCCCGAAAGCGCGTCTTGCCGGATGCGTATTCGGCGGCGGCGTGACAGAGCCTAAAACCGTGGCGGAAAGCCCGGCGATGGAGGCGGCGTATGAGATGGGTAAGAATATTTGAGAGAAGGGCCGCGGTTCTTCTGCTCACATTGATGGTGCTCACAAGCGTCGGGTGTGCGGGGCAGAATGTCGGCCGGGAGAATTCGGATATAAGTATCGGGTCCGTAAAGCAGGACGCGGTTCGGGACTCATCGGATGTGAGTTCCGGGTCCGCGCAGGGCAACGATCAGGAGGCATCGGATGTGAGTTCCGGGTCCGCGTTGGACAACAGTCAGAAGGCATCGGATACAGAACAATCAACCCATGATATGCAGGACGAATCAGCGGAGGAGGAAGAAATGCGCGAAATGATTATAAAAGTCGGCGATGAAGAGCTCCATGTGAACTGGGAGAATAATGAGAGCGTGGAAGCGCTGCGCGCCCTCTGTGAAGAGGAACCTCTCGAGATACAGATGTCCATGTACGGCGGATTTGAACAGGTCGGCTCGATCGGACAGAGCCTGCCTCGAGGCGATGCGCAGATGACAACAAGCGCGGGGGATATAGTTCTCTATGCAGGGAATCAAATTGTCATGTTCTATGGCAGTAATTCCTGGGCGTATACAAGGCTGGGGCATATCAGAGATAAGAGCGGGGCGGAGCTGACGGAGCTGCTTGGCAGCGGGGATGTCAGTATAACGGTCAGTGTGGGGTGACCCTCGACGGGGACGGTTCTTAACCGGTTAGGGACGGTTCTTAACAGGCAGGGACGGTTCTTAATCGTTAAGAACCGTCCCTGTCTGTTACCTCGTGTGAAACCCGGTTTCATGTTCAGCGAGAGGAATGCACTTGACCTCCATCCTCTCTATTTCCACAAATGTCCCGCGATCAACCGCCTGTATAACACGGTCGATCTGCTCCTCTTCCCCCTGTATTTCCATAGTCACGGTATCATTCCACTCGTTTCTCGCCCATCCGGTGCAGCCGTACAAATCCGCTGCGCGGCGGGCGCGATATCGGAAACCGACGCCCTGAACTCTTCCGTAAAATGTGATGCGTTTGCGAATCATTTTCTCATCTCCCTCAACATGTCGTTCGTAAAATATGCGCTCTCAGCCTACACCGCAAAAGACAAATCGTGTACACCTTCAGGGCACAATTTTTTTCATAAAGTCAATCAGCTGCACGTCATGCCGTATTTTCAAAATCCCACTTCTGCTCCCCGGTCTCAGCCGGTACCCGGGCAACAATATTCGAATGGTTCTGTATCGAATTATTTGCCAGGTGAAGCACGGTGCCGAGCACATTTGTGAGCGTCACGGTGCCATTTCCGTTCCTATTTATTTTCCACCTCTGGCCGCTCAGAGCTTCCCACTTGTCCTGAACGACATCGCGCCCCGATGTTGTAGGACGCGGACAGGTCACAGTTGTATCTCTTCCCGTTCGTGAACGTGCACAGGCTGTGGTTGTCCGGGTCCCTCTCCACGTCCCCGGACCCGTCATATGCCAGCGCGCTCGTCTTCCACGCGCACACCCTCGAGACACGGATCCCTTTCCGGTGCGCCATGTGCGCGCATATCTTCTGTACCCCGCGCTTCTTCCACAGGTGCAGGCGCATCTTCCGCTTCCCCCGGATCTTCCCCTTCATATCCAGGTACTCGAAGACGATGACGTCCGCGCCGTTCTCTTCCGCGAACCGCGCAATGGCCGCCGCCGTTCTCCTTGCGAGCTCCTCGTTGCACCGCACGGCGTACTTCCAGAGGCCTCCGGCGCTCTTCGGCCCGTGCTCCCGGCCCTTCTTCCGGATGCGCCCCAGCACCCTCCACAGACGGTGTCGTAGAACAGCGCGAGGACACGCACCGCCTCCCTGTAGACCCGGT
>CAMYVI010000087.1 GCA_947302185.1 uncultured Lachnospiraceae bacterium | reverse complement strand
ACGGCGGATCGCAGCCGCGCATTAAGGAAGGTGCTTCGCACCATGCGCGGCGTTCCTGAAACAATCGTCCGGCATACAGAGTTTCGCAGCTGCCGATATTACAGTGCAGGAAAGGCAAAAAAATGGAAAAAAAGCTTGTATTGATAGATGGCCACAGTATTATGTTCCGTGCTTTTTACGGCATGCCTCTTACGATGACCGCTCCTGACGGCGTTCATACCAACGCAATATACGGATTTCTTGCAATTATGCGAAAAATCATAGAGGAGGAGAAGCCCGATTATCTTGCCGTGGCATTTGACAGACCGACCCCGACTTTCCGTCATGAGAAATATGACGCTTATAAAGGGAACAGGTCTCCCGCGCCGCCTGAGTTCCATGAGCAGATGCCGCTCATACGTGAGCTCCTAAAGTCTATGGGAATTCGTTATATCGAGATGGACGGCTGGGAAGCCGACGATATCCTCGGGACTCTATCCAGGCGGGGAGAAGAGGAAGGTATGACCGTATCACTGGTTTCCGGTGACCGCGATCTGCTTCAGATAGCCACTGACAAAACGGAAATCATACTTCCGAAGACAAAAGGCGGTCAGACAACCTACGAACGGTATCACGCTCAGCAGGTTATTGACACATTGGGTGTAACGCCTCTTGAATTTATAGATATGAAAGCCCTTATGGGCGACTCGTCCGATAATATTCCGGGACTTCCGGGCGTCGGACCTAAGACGGCTTCCGCTATTATTTCACAGTATCATTCCATTGAGAATGCGTATGAGCATGTGGACGAGATAAATCCTAAGAAAGCCCGGAACGCTATGCGTGACCACTATGACCTTGCTGTACTGTCAAAGGATCTTGCAACTATCAGAACAAACGCGCCGGTCAGAGAGAGCTTTGAAGATCTGGTCATGGGCGAGATATATAATGAGAAATCTTATGAAATGTTCCGAAGACTCAATTTTAAGAGCCTTCTCGGTCTTTTCGATTCGGAAAAATCCGATGCTCCCGTGAATGTTGAGGTCACTATTGTGACAAATGCAGCGGAAGCGCGCAAAATATTTGCCGAGGCTCGGGAATATGCGTCCGGGAATGGCGATATCGGAATAGACTTTGTCGCGGAGAAGAGAGTTCTGTATGCGGCAGGACTGGCCTTTGCGGACAAATGCTACGGCTTCCCGGTAAGCGGAGATTACTCAGTCAGTTCGATAACGACAGGAGACTGCAGTGCGCCTAATTGTTCAGACTCCGGAAATGATTGTTCAGATTCCGGAAATGATTATTCGGCTGCGGCCGACGGACAGCTGTCATTCAATTTTGCCGATAGTGAACCGGCAGCGGTTTCCGGTAATCAGAATTCCGGATATGAGGCAGGGAATCATCTCGATGCGGATTTTCTCCTGGAGGAATTCGGGAATATCGTTCAAGCGGCAAGACGGATCGGCAGCGTTAACGCCAAGGAAATTGAAAAGCTCCTTAACCTGAAGGTGGCCTCCGGGTTTTATGACAGTGTAATCGGGGCTTACCTGATAGATCCGCTTAAGTCCGACTGGGAGTATGATGATGTGGCGAACGGATATCTTAAGCTTACTTTAAAATCCCGCGATGAACTTATCGGAAAGAAGGGACCGGCAGCCTGGGTAGCCGACCGCAGGAAGAAGAAAGAGGACGAGGCTGAAACACGTGCGAACCTTGCGCTGACGGCGGGATACGCCGCATGGACCGGTCTTAAAAGTATAGATCCGGTCATTGAGCGCCTTGAAGAGAATGGTATGAAAAAGCTGTATCTTGACACTGAGATGCCGCTGACCGCTGTACTAGCCTCTATGGAAAATGAGGGGATTCTTACTAGCCGTGAGGAGCTTATGAGCTACAGCACTATGCTGGGTGTGCGCATAGAGGAGCTCACAAAAGAGATATATGATGAAGCAGGAGAGAAATTCAATATCAACAGTCCGAAACAGCTTGGGGCGATTCTCTTCGATAAAATGAAGCTTCCGGGCGGCAAAAAGACCAAGACAGGTTATTCGACTGCGGCTGACGTTCTTGAAAAGCTTGCGCCTGATTATAAGATCGTGGCCAATATACTGGAGTACAGGACCTACTCAAAGTTAAAGTCAACGTATGCAGACGGTCTTCAGACAAATATCGAGTCGGACGGAAGGATCCGCACGACTTTCAACCAGACGATCACAGCGACCGGAAGACTTTCAAGCACGGACCCGAACCTGCAGAATATTCCGATGAGGGAGGACCTCGGAAGACGGATACGCAAGTGCTTCTATCCGTCTGAGGGCTGTGTTTTTGTTGACGCCGATTATTCGCAGATCGAATTACGCGTACTTGCCCACATGTCCGGCGATGAAAAATTGATCGAGGCTTACCGGGAAGCCAAGGATATTCACAGGACAACTGCTTCTCAGGTCTTTCATGTTCCGTTCGAGGATGTCACAGACCAGATGAGAAGGAATGCGAAAGCAGTGAATTTCGGCATTGTATACGGCATCAGCAGTTTCGGGCTTTCTCAGGGACTGTCAATTTCAAGAAAGGAAGCCCAGGATTATATTAATGATTATTTCCGCACATATCCGAAAATCAAGGCTTTTCTTGACGGTCTGGTCAGGGATGCAAGAGAAAAGGGTTATGCGCAATCGATTTTCGGCAGGCGAAGACCTGTACCGGAGCTGAAGTCTTCAAATTTCATGCAGAGATCTTTCGGCGAACGCGTGGCTATGAACAGTCCTATTCAGGGAACTGCGGCAGATATTATCAAAATAGCTATGGTGCGCGTGTATGACCGTCTGAAGAAAGAAGGCATGAGGTCAAGGCTGATTCTCCAGATTCACGATGAACTTCTCATTGAAGCGCCCTTCGACGAGGCGGATAAGGCGCGGAGTATTCTTGAGGAGGAGATGAAAGCTGCTGCTGCTCTTGACGTTGTACTGGAGACAGACTGCCACGTCGGCACGGACTGGTATGAAGCCAAGTAAGCCGGAAAAACGGAAGGCGGGAGCGTTCATTATGAGGAAACCATAACAAATTCACACATTCTTTTCCGACAGATTTGCGGCAGAACATCATCGGAGGCAGGTATGAAAATTATCGGTGTAACCGGGGGAGTAGGTGCAGGAAAGAGCAGCGTATTAGATTATCTCCGGTCAAGGTACGGCGCAGTGATAGTCCGGCTCGATGATGTGAGCCGTGCTTTGCTTGAAAAAGGCGGAGCCTGTTATCAGCAGACCATAGAATTGTTCGGAAGAGAGATTGTCAGAGATGATGACTCTTTGGACCGGTCAGCTATCGCAGCTATTGTGTTTTCTGATTCCGACATGATGAAAAAGCTGAATGATCTTGTTCATCCTGCCGTCAGAGCGAGTACGGAGAAGCTGGTGAAAAGATACAGAGACGAAGGGGCAGAACTGCTTGTAATAGAGGCAGCGCTGTTAATCGAACAACATTATGATGAAATCTGCAATGAACTGTGGTATATTTATGCGAGTGCCGAGACGAGGATCATGCGGCTTACAGAAAGCCGAGGATATACCAGGGAGCGCATTGAGGGAACTATGGCGTCGCAGCTCAGCGAAGAGATATTTCGGGCTAAGGCGACATTTGTTCTTGACAATGACGGAGATTTTGAATTAACAAAATCGCAGATCGACAGGCATTTCGAGGAAGATTCCCGGTCAGCTGCTCATCTTCACAGGATAGACAGCAGCGATACAAAAATCTCCTCTCCCCGCTGAGGTACAGCGGGTTTCCGACTACCAATGACCGAAAGGACTTAATTTATGAAATTCTGCAGTATATGCAGCGGCAGCAGCGGTAACTGTATTTATGTCGGGAGCGACGATACATCCCTGCTTGTGGACGTCGGTATATCCGGCGTACGTGTTGAGCGTGGTCTCAATGAAATTGATATGACAACAAAAGATGTGGACGGGATACTTGTTACACACGAGCATTCGGACCACGTAAAGGGTCTCGGAGTTCTTGCCAGACGTTACGGCATTCCGATTTATGCTACGGCAGGCACAATTGCCGAAATCATAAAGAACACATCAATCGGCAAAATACCGAAGGATCTGCTCAGAACGGTCAGTTCCGATGTCAGTTTCGATGTGGGGGATATGACGATCCTGCCCTTCGAAATCTCTCACGATGCAGCGGAACCGGTCGGATTTCGAATTGAGCATGACGGCAGGAAAGCAGCCGTTGCTACGGATATGGGTTGTTACACTGAGTACACGGTCGATCACCTCAAGGGTCTGGATGTTTTACTTCTCGAGTCCAATCATGATGTACACATGCTGGAAGTGGGACGCTATCCGTATTATCTGAAGAGACGTATACTGAGCGACCACGGACATCTGTCCAACGAGACTTCCGGACAGCTGCTCGGAAGGCTCCTGCATGACGGAGTAAGACACGTTTTTCTGGGGCATCTTTCACAGGAGAACAATTATGAGGCTCTTGCGTACCAGACAGTATGCAATGAAGTTACAATGGGTGATAATCCGTTCAGGTCGGATGATTTTAATATATCCATTGCACACAGGGAAAGACCCTCCGAAGCGGTGAACTGGTGACAGTATCGGTTCATCGGAGATCCTGTGATCAGAGGATTGCAGGGGAGCGAAGTACGAAACTATCCTAATCGCCTTTTTGAGGGCTGATCATCTATCGATATAGAGCAGAATACAGACAGGAGTAATATATGAAAAAGACAATCATCACAGTCGTAGGCAAGGACAAGGTGGGAATCATCGCTAAGGTATGCACTTACCTTGCCAATAACAAAATTAACATTCTCGACATATCGCAGACGATTATCGACGGCTTCTTCAATATGATGATGATCACGGATACGGCCGAATCGGATAAGAGTACGAAAGACATAAGGCATGAACTCCATCAGATCGGCGAAGAAATCGGCGTCAATATTCATGTTCAGCATGAAGATATCTTTGAAATGATGCACCGTATCTGAGACATGCCGGAATCATGACTTGCAGTGATGTATCAAATGCATCGGTTTTGGAGAAACAGGCAGTTGCCATGTTGTACATAAAAGCCGGAGGAGATTATGATTAACATATTTGAGGTTTATGAGACCAACAAAATGATAGAGCACGAAAATCTGGATGTGAGAACGATAACACTGGGGATATCTCTGCTCGACTGCATCAGTAATGACCTCGAAGTTCTGAAAACGAATATATATGAGAAGATAATTGCTGCCGCTAAAGATCTTGTATCCACAGGAAAGGATATTGAAGAACAGTACGGCATACCGATCGTGAACAAGCGGATTTCGGTCACTCCGATCGCTCTTGTCGGAGGCGCAGCCTGCAAAACACCGGAGGATTTCGTTGAAATTGCGAAGGTACTCGATGACAGCGCAAAGAAAGTTGGCGTTAATTTTATCGGAGGATATTCGGCGCTCGTATCCAAGTCCATGACAAATGCAGACATGCTTCTGATTGAATCCGTTCCCGAAGCACTCTCCGTCACAGACCGCGTATGCAGTTCGGTCAATGTAGGGTCGACGAAGACCGGCATAAATATGGATGCTGTCAGACTGATGGGAAAGATCATCAGAAAAACAGCCGAGCGAACGGCCGACAGAGATTCTCTGGGCTGTGCAAAGCTTGTTGTATTCTGCAACGCTCCGGATGACAATCCCTTTATGGCGGGAGCTTTCCACGGAGTGACAGAAGGCGATATGGTGATCAATGTCGGTGTTTCGGGTCCCGGAGTTGTAAAGGCTGCTCTGATGGAATGCGCTGATTCTGACTTTGAGGAACTCTGTGAGACGATTAAGAGAACATCCTTCAAGATTACGCGTGTAGGTCAGCTGGTAGCACGCGAAGCATCTCAGAGACTCGGTGTGCCGTTCGGAATCGTAGATCTTTCACTTGCTCCCACTCCGGCAGTAGGAGATTCTGTAGCTGACATTCTGAAGGCGATCGGCGTGGAACATCCGGGTGCTCCGGGGACTACCGCAGCGCTCGCACTCCTGAACGACCAGGTAAAAAAGGGCGGTGTTATGGCTTCGTCCTATGTAGGCGGACTTTCCGGTGCGTTCATTCCTGTCAGCGAAGATCAGGGAATGATTGAAGCGGTAAATGCGGGGGCGCTCACACTTGAAAAACTGGAAGCAATGACATGTGTATGCTCTGTCGGTCTTGATATGATTGCGGTTCCCGGTGATACTTCTGAGGAGACGCTTTCCGGCGTCATAGCAGATGAGATGGCGCTTGGGATGGTGAACCGTAAGACAACTGCAGTACGTCTGATACCTGCAGTGGGAAAGAAGGTGGGAGATACCGTCGAGTTCGGAGGGCTTCTCGGCTATGCACCGATCATGCCGGTAAATACTTTCGGATGCGGGAGGTTCGTGAACAGGAAAGGACGAATCCCTGCTCCGATCCATTCTTTTAAGAACTAAAGCCGGGATTTCAGGATAAGGAGCAGTATAATGAGCGATGAAATGAAATACTGTATGGTCTGCGGTACGAAACTTATTACGAAGCATTTGGAGGGCGAAGGGGAGATTCCCTTCTGCACTTCATGCGGTCAGTTTCGATTCCCGGTCTTTAATACGGCTGTCAGCATGATTGTTATGAATGAGGAGCGGACGAAAATCATTCTGATCAGACAGTATGGCAGGCCGGATTACATTCTTGTTGCAGGATACATTAATAAAGGAGAGGATGCGGAAGACGCCGCAGTGAGAGAAGTGAAGGAGGAACTGGGGCTTGACGTTATCGGCGTACATTTCAACCGCAGTCATTATTTCGCCCCTTCCAATACTTTGATGCTGAATTTTACGGTTACGGTGGACGGTGAAATGCCGACACCGAATCGGGAAATCGACTCTTATGCATGGTTCACTCCGGAGGAAGCCAGGGAAATGATTAAAGCCGGCTCCCTCGCAAAAAGATTCCTGATCGGGTTTCTGGACGGCGGTGAATCAGATCAGAGATCAGCAAATTAAATATGTATGAATTTACGCGACAGTGTATTGGTCACTGTCGCTTTCTTTTTCAGCGCGCGGACCATGTTATAGAGGTTGGATACTCTGATCTCCTCCAGAAGGAGATCTCTGACATCGCCTTTCAGTGCCTGTATTTCTTTTGCCGGCCGTGTAATCACCGGAACGGAAGATTTCTCTGAGATTTCGCCGAGAAGTTCCGCGGAGTCAGTCCGGCAGCCGAGCACATGAGCAAAAATCGGAGCACTTTCGAATGTTTTGATACCTATTGCCGTATGAAGAAGCGCTCTGTTTATATGCGTTCTCGTGATGGATTTATTTTTAAGCGTTTCCGCAAACATACCGAATGAGCCGCATGCATACCTGTTGTTAAATACTGCTCTTGCGAGATCCGGAGACATATCCGCAAATTGCATGAAGTATTCCGGCGAAGTAGCGCTCCATACTTTTTCGGCGAGTATGAGGGAAAAGTCTTCATCAGTTACCACTCCGTCCATGCTGGCAGAGCAAATCTGCGTGTGAAGAGGCGCTTCGGGAACAGCTTCGGCGAGTTCGTAAATGCAGCGGAAATACATCTGACCGCTCGTGTCGGACCTCACAGAATCATAGGTGACGGAAAGACTTTTTGGCGTATCAGAAAAATCAGGACAGACGACATCGGAACTCTGAAAGAAATTGCCGCCTGTCTTCGCAATGAACCTGTCCGCATCGAAAGTAAATACAGGTGAGGAACTGACGCTGCTGATTACATTTCGAATCGCAGATGCAGAGGAATACTTTTCTATGGATGTTTCATCGTTATAACCGGCGCCGATCCGCCGGATCGTGATCGGCTCTATGACCGATTCAGTCCTGATCAGTGCTTTCAGGTATTCCACGGCGAGAACGTTGTTAGGCTCTGAGAGAACCTGTTCGAACTGAGGAGCTGCCATGGCGCGTGCTCTCGGAAAAGCAATACCGGTCTTTGTGTATTCGCGAAGATGTTCCTGAAATGAGGAATTTTCGTCTGAAAAGAAACGTGCAGCCCTGAGCAGCATTTCTATATCCCCGCACTCGGAACCGAAGACCAGATAATCAACCATACCCAGAGCGTTGAGCAGTCTGACAGCCTGTGCGGCGTAGTATTCCGCTGAGGAAGTCGCATACCTTGTCGGCAGCGAGATCACAAGATCTGCGCCTCCTTCCAGGGCAGCTTTACACCTTGTGTGGCGGTCAACGATTGCCGGAGTGCCCCGCTGGACATAGTTGCCGCTCATGATGATCAAAATAAAATTCGCGCCGGTAATGTCCCGGGCCTTTTTTATTATCTCGGCATGTCCGTTATGGAACGGATTGAATTCGGCTATGATGGCTGCAGTTTTCATATGTGCCTCCGGAATTTGTATGCTGAAATGTGTCCTTCAGTATCGAAAGGATACATTAAGTCTCTGAACGGGATTGTACCAAATTTAGTACTCCAATTTACATAATTCTACCACATAAGCTATTGTTTGGATATTTTTTCAAGTGTATAATTAAAATAGTGCACACATAAAATGAATCTGCCTTGAAAGGAGATGTTGGTATGAGTTTCATAGATGAGATTAAAGCACGCGCGAAAGAGAACATTAAGACAATCGTACTTCCGGAGTCAGAAGACATCCGTACCTACAAAGCTGCAGAGCAGGTGCTGAGAGAGGGATTTGCCAAGATTATCATTATCGGCTCGGAAGAGGAAGTTGCTGCCAACAAGCAGGACTGTAACATTGAAGGCGCTCAGATCGTGGATCCCGCTAAGTCCGATAAGACGGCTGCTTATATTGATAAGCTGGTCGAGCTTCGTCAGAAGAAGGGTATGACAAAGGAGAAGGCTACAGAAATCCTTCTCACATCCTACACTTATTACGGCGTTATGATGGTAAAGATGGGAGACGCCGACGGTCTTGTTTCAGGAGCCTGCCATTCAACAGCCGATACACTTCGTCCGAGCCTTCAGATCCTGAAGACAGCTCCGGGCACAAAGCTTGTTTCTTCTTTCTTCCTCATGAATGTTCCGGATTGCGAATTCGGCAATAAAGGTACATTTGTTTTCTCAGACTGCGGTCTTAATCAGAATCCGACAGCCGAAGAACTCGCTGCGATTGCTAAATCATCCGCTGATTCCTACAGAGCGCTCACCGGTGATGAACCGCGAGTCGCTATGCTTTCCTATTCCACGATGGGATCTGCAAAGCATGATGATGTGACCAAAGTGCAGGAAGCTACGAAAATCGCTAAAGAGGCTTATCCGGAACTTGCACTTGACGGCGAGATGCAGCTCGATGCGGCTATCGTTCCGTCAGTCGGCGAATTCAAAGCTCCGTCCAGTCCGGTCGCAGGCCATGCCAACACTCTTATTTTCCCGAATCTTGATGCCGGAAATATCGGATACAAGCTCGTACAGAGACTTGCCAAGGCGGAAGCCTACGGCCCGATGTGTCAGGGAATCGCAAAGCCGGTCAACGATCTTTCCCGCGGATGTTTTGCTGAGGATATTGTAGGTGTTATCGCTATCACAGCCGTTCAGGCTCAGATGCAGTATTAATAGATCATATATCAGAAAGGTAGAGAAATAT
>CAMYVI010000086.1 GCA_947302185.1 uncultured Lachnospiraceae bacterium | reverse complement strand
TAATAGCCGGCACTGCGAGCCATATCATGGTTGGTATAGAACGGCGCGTTGATAAAGTTTTCGTTGTATGATGCATAAAGCTTTTCCTCTTCCACGAGCGATTCCGCGAAATATTTTGCTGACCGGTTTCCCTTTGCTACAGACGCGATAATGCCATCTGCTCCCGAATAGGCAAAATCGAAGAAAGAATCCACGCCGGTGCTGTAATATTTCGAGTACGCTGCCTGATTCTCCCATGCCTCCGCTACGATGTATGCATCGTCTTTGATCCCATGCACGGTATCCGCCACCCATTTCATGAACTCCATGTTTCCCTCGGTGCTGTCTGAAACATAGGATGTGACTGCGTCCAACCTGAACCCGTCAACGCCGCGGTCCAGCCAGAATTTCAGTACCTCTGTCAGCTCTTCTCTTACTTCAGGCGTGCTGAGATTCAAGTCCGGCATACCCTCCCAGAACCGGGCTTCATAGAACCAGGTATCATCCAAAGGTACGAAACCGTTATACTTCTCCCGTGAAAAGACATAATACCACACGTATGGGCATTCCTCCTTAACAGGGTCTTTTCCTGAGGGCAGGTTCTGCAGATATTCTTTCGCAGCTTTGAACCACGCGTGTTCCGTTGAAGTATGGTTAAAAGCAAGATCAAGGATGACTTTAACATTCCTTTTATGGCACGCCTCGAGCAGGTCATCGAAATCCTGCAGCGTTCCGTACTCGGGATCAATATCCATGTAGTCCACAGTATCATACTTATGATATGTCGGTGAGGGAAAAATCGGCATAAGCCAGATTTCGTTTGCAGCAAGGTCCGGGCCTGATGACGGCTGCCCGTCATTAATATAACCGATATTGTCGCACAGACCTTTCAGGTCTCCTACTCCGTCATAGTTGCTGTCGGCGAATGAATATACGAACACCTCATACGTTGTTCCGTAATTATCGTCGGGTTTGTTCTCCGTGAGATCACCGTTAATGTGACTCATCTGAGAACCCTTATAGGCATCATTAAGTGCCGATTCTTCCCCTGATGAAATGTCAGCAGCATTCCCCGCATCAATCTGTGAAACTTCCGTATCTTCGGAAATATCCGACACCGGGGATTCCAAATACAACCCGTTATTTCTGCTTATCGTTATTCCCGCACATATCGCACAGAGTATAATGAATGCAGCTAAGAGCACCGTTCTATTCTTCATCATAAACCTTTCATCATATCGACCTGATATATAATGATCAACACGCAAATAGTCGATTTCGGATCAAACACAGCAAAATGCATCGCACGAAATCAGCCTTTTACAGCACCGCCGGTAACACCCTCGACATAATACTTCTGCAGAAGCATGAACAGCAAAGTAACCGGCACCGCGACAAGAATACCGCCCGCACAGAAGCGCGTAAAATATCCCTGATAATCATTCGTGACGACCCAGCGCTGAAGAGCAACGGCCACGTTATAGCTCGAATCATGACCGAATGCGACATAGGATGCAAATACATAATCACACCAGGGAGCCATGAAGGCTGTCAGAGCGGTGTAAATGATAATCGGCTTGGAAAGCGGGATGACCACCGTAAGGAATATTCTCGCACGTGAAGCTCCGTCGATAAGCGCCGCTTCATCCAGTGATTTCGGAAGCGTATCAAAATATCCTTTACATACGTAATAGCCCATTCCGGAATTTGCAACTGAAATCAGGATGAGGCCGGGGACTGCACCCGCCTGTGTAAGACCGAAAGTCTTAAGCAGGAAATACAGGCAGATCATGGTCAGGAATCCCGGAAACATGCCCAGTATCAGCCAGAATCTCATGAGAAAATTCCTGCCCTTAAAGCGCATTCTTGAGAGTGCATAGCTCACGCAGAGGACGATTATTGTAGAGAAGATTGTCACAAATACCGCGATAGTCAGCGTATTTCCGTACCATTTCAGGAAATTTGTCTCGCCTGAAAAAAGGAATCTGTAATTATCGAGTGAAAACTTGTGCGGGATAATGTAGTCGACCATACCGCCATACTCGACTTTCGGGTCGTATGAGCGAAAACTCTGCATAATCAACCCGAAAAACGGGAACAGCCAGATAATACTCATGAGTATGAGGACAATATAAATGATAGCATTTCCAATCTGTTCTTTTCTTTTCATTACTGGAAGCCCTCCTCATCTTTTACTGACGGAAGCGTGTTATATACTATAAGCGAGGTAACCGCAGTTACCAGGAACACCATAATACCTATTACGGCAGCCATTTTATAATTCGTGTCATTGACCGTCATCTTATACAGCCAGGTGACGAGAAGATCGGTACGTCCGGCATTTTCAGCCATGCGCATGGACTGCGGCCCTCCCTTATTGAGAAGGTAGATGACGTTGAAGTTATTCAGGTTTCCCGTGAATTGTGTGAGAAGGAACGGACCTGTAACGAAGAGCATGTAGGGGAGCGTAATATGTCTGAACATTTGTACAGAATTGGCACCGTCCATCTTTGCGCTCTCATAAAGCTCCGCAGGGATATTCATGAGCAGGCCTGTTGCTATCAGCATCATGTACGGAATACCGATCCAGATGTTGATCACAATGATCATGATACGGGCGAGCATCGGATCTTTCCAGAACGGGATTGCTGACTTGATAAGCCCCAGCTTCAAAAGATAGCCGTTTATCAGACCGTCAGTCGCGAACATTTTCGAAATGTACAGGAGAGAGACGATCTGCGGGACCGCTATCGTCATGATGAGGATAGTTCTCCAAAGTTTTTTAAAGCGGATTCCCTTCTTATTGATCATAACTGCAACTGCCATTCCAAGGAAATAATCGAGGAATGTTGCAAATAAAGCCCATACCATCGTCCATCCCAGGACAGAGAGGAAGGTACTTCCGAACCCGTGAGAGCCGAACTTAAAAAGTTGACGGAAATTGTCAAGACCGACCCAGGTAAAAAGGTTTGTAGGAGACTGGTGTGCTTTGTCATAGTTCGTGAAAGCTACACAGATCATAAAGAGAATCGGCAACACCGTAAAAATAAAAATACCGGTAACAGGAAGGGCGAGCAACGTCTTATGAAAATTGCTGTCAAGCAGGGAAAGCAGTACCTTTTTATTGGAAGGCAGCTCTTTGCCCTCTTTAAGGGTCGTCTGTTCTGTATAATTTTCACGAACATTTTCGCGCCATATAAATATAAAAACTATTAGGGCTATGATCGTCAGGAGTCCGAAAAGAAGAATAAGGAAACTATTGTCGCCGTAGACCGTGATTCGATTCTCCTTATGAGTAGCCACTGTCCCGAGTGTTGAAAATTTGCCTAAATACCTGAATCCGAAAGCGATAAAATACCAGATCAGCGCAATCTGAACCGCAAGATAGGATAATCCTTTTACAATCTGTCCCCTGAGAAGCGGACCAAGACCGAAAATCAGGAAAGACAGTCTTGTTTTTATGTCTCCCTCTGCAAATGTAGTTCCTATCTCCTTTATATCATCTACCAGATCACTAAAGAAGTTTTTTAACATATATCGTTCTGCTCCTTGAAATTATTCAATGCTTCCTGAAAAAGTAAATATTACAGACTGATTTTCACATTCATTGAACGGATAATATCTGTATGGTCTGCTGTCAACCGATTAACAGCCTTCTTGAGAACAAAAGGCTGCCACACCTTAAGAAGATCCGGCAGCCCTGCTATAATGTGAAATTATTCAACATAAGATTTGCATGTATCCTGGAATTTCTGAAGCGTCGACATCAGTTCGTCATCAGATGATGCTGTCGTTAATTCCCCCGAAATAATGGAGTCGCCGAGAGATGTCGCCAGTGTCCAGTAGTCGCTCGGATACTGACCCTGCGGGAACGAGAATACGAGCTGCTCTGCCAGAGCTGAAAGCGCCTCATCGGCCTGAACTGCATCTGACTTCTGTGCTTCCAGATTGGACGGACCCCAGCCGACCGCCTCATAACGGGCGAGCTGTACTTCCCCGCTGGAAAGATATGCAGCGATCGCATCGCAGACAGCCAGCTTTTTCTCATCAGACTGCGGCTTGACACCGAGAAGCTTAAAGCCGCCGAAACCGCTCATTTGATGAGAATCACCGTCAGCGTCAGTAAATTCAGGAAGTTTCGAGCATGCATAATTGTCACCGAATACCTGTTTGGCTGTCTCAGCATCCCAAGTTCCGTCAACAATTGCGCCGACGTTTGTCGCCTCGCCTATTGCCGAACCGTTCTGGAAGGCAGGTGATGAGCACATTTCAATAATTTCTTTTAAAGCTATAAGACCTTCCGGAGAAGCGTAATTACAGTCGCATGAAGTGAACTTTCCTGTTTCGTCTGTCTCATAATTCAGATCGGCAGTCATGCCGAAGAAGAATGCTGTCTGATACCAGCCGGAGTTGATCTCCATATAGAAGTTCTTACCTGCAGCTTCACAGTCGGCAAGGATCTTCTCGAGACTGTTCGGATCTGTGACAACACTCTTGTCATAATACAGGAAATAACCGTTATCTGATGTCAGAGGGTATGCATAGAACTTGTCGCCGACCATCGCCGCCGAAGCAGCACCTAAATCATTATCTTTCATTAATGCGTCTACATTCTCCGGAGCAACCTCCTCAAGTGCACCTGCAGTAACAAGCCTTGCAGTCTGATCCTGTGCAAAACCGAAAATATCGGCACCCGCCTCAACGTCAGTAATCATATTGCTTGCCGCATCGCCTTCACCGACAGCCTCCACGGTTATTTTATAACCGGCATACTGCGGATTCGCTTCCTGAAAAGCCGCAATTGTGTCACTCGTGAAATCCACGATATTGTCCGCGACCCAAACCTTAATCTCTCCGGTTCCGTAATCTACATCAGCAGTGTCCGTTCCGCCGTCTGCGGTCGCATCTGCGGTTCCCGCTCCGCCTGAAGCCGCAGATGAGCCAGTCTTATTTCCTCCGCATCCTGCTAAAAGTCCGGTCGCCATTGCAGCGCACACAAGCGCTGCAATCAATTTCTTTTTCATTGATTTTTTACCTCCCTTAAATTCAGATTCCATGAATGAACAGTCAACTATACATTTGTAGTAACTGCACAAAATAAGAATATTATCCGATCTTCAATTTGTCAATAACTTCAAAACTGTTCCTGTCCGCAAATTCAGTTTGAAAACTAAAGAAAAACTCCGGTATTATCAGGCGGCGCTCCAAAAGAGCTATAGTGCAGGAAAGCTGTTATCCTGTCATCGAATATATCCGGTTTCGAAATCAATCACATTTCTGTACTCTTCACCGTTTATCCAGTGTTCCAGATTCTCGCAGGCGATATCCACGATACAATCCAGGGTGTAAGACAGATGATTTCCCCCTGCCACATGCGGCGTAAGCACCAGATTTTTCTGTTTCCAGAGCGGTGAATCGGCAGGAAGAGGTTCCTGCTCAAATACATCGACAGCCGCAGCTGCAATTTCACCTTGATTCAAAGCCTGCAAAAGAACATCGCTCTTTACTACATTTCCCCGACCGCAGTTGATGAACAGAGCGCTGTTCTTCATCATCTCAAAACGCTCTTTTGTATAGAAATTCACCGTCTGCTTCGTTCCCGGGAGAATAGAGAAAATAATATCCGCTCTCGGAATCACCTCATCGATTGCATCCGTGAGGACCAGCTCGTCAACACATGAAGGACATATTCCCGGACGTCTCTTCACACCGATGATATATGCCCCCATGGCTTTCATGATCTCTGCATACCGCGTTCCTATGTCACCGAGACCTACTACGAGGACCGTCTCACCGACAGGCGACGTGACAGTCCCGTAATCTGTCCAGCAAGATACACTTTGAGCGTCCCGATACAGGTACAGTTTTTTCATCAGCATCATCGTGAGCGCGACGGCATGTTCGGAAACCGAGCGGCTGTATGCGCCCGTCGCAATACACAGGACCGTTTGGTTGCTCAGAACTCCGGGAACAAGATAAGCATCGGCGCCTGCCCACTCGATTTGAAGCACTTCGAGATTTTCGGAAGATTTTATCATGTGCGCAGGAGCATTACCGATGATGAAATTTGCTTCCCGAATCTGTTGTTCCGTGACCTGACCGGCAGGCACATATTCTACGCTGCATCCGGCCGCTGCCTTATTTATCCGATCCTTGTGGTATTCGTTTGCAGGGATTGTTACCAACACTTTTCTCATAATTTTCTCCTCCTCCTTCTTTTTTTCATATTAACGTGCTGTTATCTGCCGCAGTATATATGGGTCTTTAATCTTCTGATACTCAGCGAGAAGCAAAATCTTCGAGAGAATTTCCGCCGTCTTCGGGTCATCATCGATAAAGGGGAGGAAGAGTTTGCCGCGCTGCTGTGAATGCACCGGCACAATATTGATCATGCCGCCGCTCTCCTTATGTATCACACCGCTCCCCAACTGAATGTTATAGTTGTCATATGTTCCTTTTATAAAAGCGTGAGAATCCTTAAAGGTCACATTATTTAACCCGAACAATTCGATGTTAAATCCGAATATAGCCCTGCGCATTTCTATTGTAGAATGGCTGGTCTCAGGATCCACGCCCCCGACATGTGCTATACTGACCGCAAGATCGACATCACGCATGACTTCCGAATACAGTATATCCGGAATCTCCGAGATTTTTTTCTGTTTTCCGGTCTTTCTGTCATAAAATGAGACAAATTCCAGCGTAGGACTCTCCGTATCTGCCGGCGAGAACCAGTCCGCAAGAGCATAGATGGCAGCCGCAATGTCCTGTCCGAAAAAGATTTTCTGCAGTCCTTCATCGTAATCCGCTATCCAGCCGCGGCCGCTAAGGGCTGCAACGGTCTTCTTAGGCTGGATCTGATAGCCCGCAAAAAGCCTCGAATCCGATGCGTCCTTCTCCTCCTCCAGTTTAGGATAAAACTCTCTGAAGACCTGCTTAAAGGGCTGTTTCGTACCCGCTTCCGTAAGTTTTCTGAAGAAAAATCTCTGGAATCGTGTGAGTTCGCCGAGTTTATAAAGTGTGACAGGATGTGCTACATACAGCATTATTGCCGGATCCGGAGCGGGATCTTGTGCCATGAGCTGTTCCAGTGTACCGATCACGCGGGGGGCATCCTTATGCTCAGATGGTTCAGCCGGCATTAAATCGGGATTTTCGGCAGCCGCTTCACTGACGAATACCAGTCTTCTCAGTATCCCTGCCGTTACCGGGTTCCGGCACAGCTCGATAAGTTCTCCGTAACTGTATGTTTCCTCTTCCTCCATAGCGTGCTCGAACATAGCTGTGCATCGCGAGTACTGGTTCTTTATTTTGGAGGCAAATTCCTTTATTTCTCCAAAGGTCTCATCTTTTTTCAGCGTTGCAGGAACAGTCTTAAGAGCTTTTCCTCCGGTTCCCCTGTAAACAAAAAGTTCAGCCTTTCCATCCTCGTCTACCAGGATTTGCACTGTATAATCTCCGATCTCCACTCCGTCGAAATATTTCCGATTCAGTGCTACAAGCTCTGTTTCCAACGCAAGAACAAGCCTCAGGTCATCGGTATATCCTGCAGTTGTGGCCATATTTTTCAGTGCATATTTTACACACGCAGCCTCACTCTGCCTGCGCTGTGCGCCGAATTGCTTACTCTCTCTGAGGAATCTTTGCAGAAACTCATATCTGTGAAGTGCATCCTGCCTGTCTTTCATGGGAATCAGGCCATAACTCATCAGAAGGTCCTTGTTCCGTTTGGCGCATATGATTTCTTCAAGCTCGTCCCGGTCGACCTTTCCGGTAGCCGCATCCGCAAATTTTCTCGCCCGCGTATGCTTACTGCCGTCTGCAATGTACTTGGCAGCCTTGTATAGCAGCGCAAAATTCTTCTCACCGAGTTTCTCATAGACCTCGAAGAACCAGTTCGTGTCAAAGCATCCGTTATTCAGCTCTTCAGTTGAAAGAGGCGTATATCTTGCTATCACAGCCTTTTTTCGATCATCGAACCTTTCATTCATGTGAGCCATAAAATAATAGCAGCCGCTCTTGAATCCTTCCATGCCAAGGACCTCTTCTGCCAGGTCGAGCCACTGAGGCGCGTACATAGCCACTTCGATGAGACGCTCTTTTGAAATTTTGTTCATTTTAACAGCTTTCGCAAGATCGTCAGCATTCTCTTCAGAAAGCGGGTAACAGACCTTCAACAGATGACTCAGGCACTCTTTCTTACCGTTTCCGCTTGTATATGAATAATAAGTATTCCTGTCTAAAGGATCTTTCCCCAGTGCAAGCAGAATCTGCATAAGTCTGGGAATGCTTTCTATCCTTGCTATGCGGGAGACAGCCGGTGAAAACACTGTCGGCGTGTCACCGCGCACAAGTTCCACATCCAGGATCAGATTAACAAGTTTATCGTATACTTCCGAACAGATCTGATAGAAGCGGCACTCTTTATCAACCGTTCGCTTTTCCGTGTCCACCGGAGCATACTCCCGGAGGGTCATGAATGTAGAAATCGAGATATTCGGCCGGAAGAGATCTCCGAGTTCACCCACCGCGAACCTGAGACCAATCTTCTCGAACACAGCCTTATAGAGAAAATCCTTCGTGATGATTCCCAGCTCGTATGCCTTCACGTAAGAGAACATCGAAAGTATGTTACGTGAACTGTAAGTGTAATTGACAGTAGGCTCATGCGCGTCGAACTGATACACCTGATCCACCTGATAGAGCAGCGGAAAGACAGAACGGAACTCATCGTCGCTTTCATAATGGCATGCACGGGTCAATACTGATCGGAACTTATTAGTGCGAAGGAAACAAATTGCAGGCCGCTGTCCGTTGCCGCCGGATGCATAGCGTGATGGCGTTTTTGTCATCCAGCGAATCTCGTCAGGAAGACGGATTGCCATGAGGACGGCAGCATGCGCGATTTCGGCAGGGAGAACCAGATTTTTCCTGCTTGAAATAATATCCAGAATCGTCAGATAAATACTGTGTCCCCCGTAGCTGCTCGTGTATTTGGGATCGGTATAGTGATAGCCTGACCAGGAATCACCGAAAATAGTCCTCTCTGCTTTCCTATAAGCCTCCGTGTCTTTGACTGTGTCCTCGTCAAAACCGGTCTGGATCGCGTAATACAGACAGAAGAATATATTTGGATCTCTGATGATCGTATCATAAACCTCATCCCAGAGCTCAGGGAACGGGTAACGAGTCCAGGTCTCCCCGCTGTAGTCATAATTGGTGATATATAGTCCGTTCTCAAGCAGCTGCTTGTCTCCGTTCACGCTTTTGTACTCAAGTTTTCCGTGCTCTATGACAAACGCCCGGATTTTGTTAAAATAATTATTCAACTCGTTTTCGCTGAGCGAGAAGTACTCTTTAAGAAGTTTCTGCGCCTTCATGACCGCAGTATTATCGATCGGCTTATTATCGCTTCCGGCTTTTCCGATCAGGTCTGTAAGCGGTTCATACTCAGCCATCGGATCATATAATCCATACCCCTCAGTATTCAGGATATCGGCTGCTCCTGTACTGCCTGCAATCTCTGAATACAGAACTTTTTCTTTGTCCGTGAGGCCGTCGCTATCCGGGATGATTTCCAGAAGAAGATCTGAGGCATCTTTTTTGGATCTTTCGCTCTGTTCGCTCCTCCTCTTTAACATATCGAGTCCCGCGAGGCGGATCTGCTCTTTGTTGGACGAGAGGAGTCTTCGGATGCTCTCTGAAACTTCCG
>CAMYVI010000085.1 GCA_947302185.1 uncultured Lachnospiraceae bacterium | reverse complement strand
ATGTGCCATTCTATATCTCCGATATTTAATCTCTGACGCACAATTCTCGTGACTTTAGTCGTGAGATGAATGCGCAAAATGAAACTTGTCTCTGACGCAGAATTTTCATGACAGTACTATCGGTCATCCGATGAATGCTCTTAGAGTCGGCGCCGGAGATATCTCAGGAGGAATCAGTTGATGCAGAAATCTTCTAATATCGGTGGTCAGGCTGTCATGGAAGGCATCATGATGCGGAACGGTGATACATACGCTGTTGCCGTCAGAAAGCCCGATCATACTATAGAACTGAAGACAGAGCCGTTCAACAGTATAGTGTCATCACCGAACATCAGGAAAATTCCGATCATAAGAGGCATGGTCGCTTTCGTGGATTCTCTGATCGTCGGCACGAGTTCGCTCATGTGGTCCGCAGAATATGCGGCGGAAGATGAGGAAGAAGCTGCAAAGAAAGAAGAAAATCCCGAAAAAGAAGCCAGAACATGGAAAATACTGATGACATTTACGGTAATGATCTCCATCTGTTTCTCAATAGGCCTTTTCGTGGTGCTTCCTTATCTCCTTGCCTCGCTTCTGCGCGGAATCGGAGCGCCGGAGGTAGCTGTCTCCCTTGCGGAAGCGCTTCTGCGTATAGTGATTTTCCTTCTTTATATGCTTCTTATTTCGCGTATGGAAGATATCCAGAGGGTATTTGCCTACCATGGAGCGGAGCACAAATGCATCAATTGCATTGAGAACGGATGGGAACTTAATGTAGAGAATGTGCTGAAGGCGTCCAGACGCCACAAACGGTGCGGCACGAGCTTTCTGCTTATCGTTATTGTTATTTCTGTAGTAGCTTTTCTTGTACTCGGTCTTCTGGGGATAACATCTCCTTTTATGAGAATAGGCCTAAGAATGCTCCTGATTCCGATAATTGCCGGTATATCCTTTGAATTCCTCAGAGTAGCCGGATCAAGCGATAATCCGGTCGTCTGCAAGCTTGCGGCGCCCGGTCTTGCACTGCAGAGTCTGGTGACCCGTGAACCTGATGCTGAGATGGCCGAAGTAGCAATCAGTGCGGTCAACGCTGTATTTGACTGGAAATCGTGGCAGGAGAAAGAAGGACTGGCCTGAGAAAAGCGATTAAGTTCGTTTGTATTCCGGAAAGAAGTGATACGCGAACGAGGCGGAACAGTAAGGGATGATTCCGGAACGGAGTGTAAGGCTGTTTATGACCTATCGGGAATTATATATGAGGGCATGCGAATCGCTCACTGCGGCCGGATGCCCCGATTCACGCACGGACGCAAGACAATTGCTGTATTATGCCGCAGACCTTGATCTTTCGTCCTATGCAATGAAAATGAATGAGAAGGTGCCGGATGATATACATGACCGGTATCTCGATATAATTGAAAGAAGAAGTGCAAGGGAGCCGATTCAGTATATAATGGGAGAGGCTCCCTTTTTTGGGTATTCATTTTATGTGACTCCTTCTGTATTGATTCCGAGATTTGATACTGAGATTCTTGTCGAGGAGGCTCTTCGATATGTCAGGCCCGGCAGCAGGGTACTGGATCTGTGTACCGGGAGCGGCTGCATTCTGCTGACGATACTGTCGGAAGCCGGAAGGTGCTTCGGTGCGGAATGCAATGTGAGAGGGGACGGATCGGATGTTTCCGATGAGGCCCTTTCTGTAGCAAAGATCAATGCTGAGAGACTTGGTGTCGGAGCAAATTTTATTTTAAGCGATTTATTCGATAATATCAGCGGAACTTATGATATAATCACTACGAATCCGCCTTATATCAGGACCGGTGTGATTCGGGAGTTGGATCCGGAGGTAAGGGATCATGAACCCGAACTGGCACTGGACGGAAAAACGGACGGCTTATTTTTCTATCGAAAGATCGCTGAAGGAGCCGGGATGCATTTACCCGGCGGCGGACGCCTTATTATGGAGATAGGATATGATCAGGCAGAAGATGTCACACGGATTTTGAGCAGATCGGGATTTACAGATGTTTGTTGTATTAAAGATCTGGCCGGATGCGATCGTGTGATATCAGCGGTCCGGATGCGATAAATGCGAGACTTGGGTAGTGAAAATATGATTGATAAGATAGATGGAATTCTAAAGAGACAGGAAGAAATACTTGCCGAACTTGCACAGCCGGATGTGGCGTCCGATACCGAGAGAATGACCCTGCTGATGAAAGAACAGGCCCAGCTTGCCCCGATCGCCGACACATACCTTGAGTACAAAAAGGCTGAGGAAGACGAGCAGGACAGTATCCTGCTGCTGGAGGAAGAGCAGGATGAGGAGATGAGACAGATGCTCCGCGAGGAGCAGGCGTCTGCGAAGGAAAGAAAAGAAGAATTATATGATAAGCTGAGAATTCTTCTTCTTCCTAAGGATCCGAACGATGACAGAGATGTTATTGTGGAAATAAGAGCGGGTGCGGGAGGAGATGAGGCAGCCCTTTTCGCATCAGAGATCTATCGTATGTACGTCAGGTATGCCGATACACTAGGCTGGCGGACCGAGATGATCTCCCTGAATGAAAACGGACTCGGAGGCTTTAAGGAGTGCACGTTCCAGATTCACGGGGCCGGAGCATTTGAGAGACTTAAATATGAGAGCGGCACACACCGTGTTCAGCGCGTTCCGGAGACAGAAAGCGGCGGACGTATTCATACATCGACAGTAACGGTAGCAGTTCTTCCGGAGGCTGAGGAGATTGATGTTGAGATCGACCCGAAAGACTGCAGAATCGATGTCTTCCGGGCAACGGGCAACGGCGGACAATGTGTCAACACGACAGATTCTGCTGTAAGGCTTACGCACATTCCGACCGGGATCGTAATATCCTGTCAGGATGAGAAATCGCAGCTCAAGAACAGGGCCAAAGCTATGAAGGTGCTCCGCGCAAGACTGTATGACCTGAAGCAGCGTGAAGAGCACGATAAGAGAGCGGATATGCGCAGGAGCCAGGTAGGAACAGGAGACAGATCGGAAAAAATCCGTACCTACAACTTCGGACAGGGGCGCGTTACGGATCACAGAATCCATCTCACGCTTCATAAGATAGACAGTATACTGAACGGTGATCTCGGGGAAATAATTGACAGTCTGATAGCTTATGACCAGGCAAGCAAGCTTTCCGCTGAGAATGCGGAATGAGCGTACTGATATATGTACTGATGAACTGTCCGGGACTTCTCCTGAAAATACACAGGGCCTGATGCGGACGGGACCGCGTTTCCTGACTGCATTTTCGGTTTCGGTTATTAGTTCAGTGAGGCGGATAGTTTTCTGGTAGAATATTAATAGCGCATAATGCGCATTATAAGGAGGTACAATCATGAAGAATGCATCACTCGTAATTTTGGCAGCCGGTATCGGCAGCCGTTTCGGAGGCGGCATCAAACAGCTTGAGCCGGTCGGACCGAACGGTGAGATTATTATGGACTATTCGATCCATGATGCGATTGAAGCCGGATTCAACAAGGTGGTATTCATTATCCGCAGAGATCTGGACGAGGATTTCCGCCGGATCATCGGAGACCGAATCAGCAAAGTTGTTGAAGTTGCCTATGCATATCAGGCATTGGATGATCTGCCGGAAGGCTTCTCGGTGCCGGAAGGACGCAAGAAACCGTGGGGCACAGGCCAGGCTGTCCTTGCTGCCAGGGATGTCATCAAAGAGCCGTTTGCAGTCATCAATGCTGATGATTATTACGGCAAAGAAGGGTTCAGACTTCTTTATGATGTCCTCACCGCTGATGACGTTTCCGAGGACGATGTGGAAAAAATATACATGGCCGGTTTTGTTCTGAAGAATACGCTGTCAGATAACGGCGGTGTCACAAGAGGTATCTGCCATCGCGACGAAGAAGGTAATCTTACCGGCATCACCGAGACTAAGAACATAATTAAGAACGGAGACAGCGCTGCGGTCGAGACAGAGGATGGTCTTGCCGAAGTTGACCCGGAGAGCCTGGTCTCTATGAACATGTGGGGATTTAAGCAGTCATTTGTCAAAGAACTTGAAAAAGGATTCCCTGAATTTCTTAAGACGATTGAAGGCAATGAGCTTAAGGCCGAATATCTTCTTCCGATTATTGTTGATGATATGCTGAGCCGGAACAGGGCGCAGGTCAAGGTACTCAGAACCGATGATCAGTGGTTCGGCGTAACATATAAGGAAGACAAGGATTTTGTAAAAGAGTCCTTTGCAAAGCTGGTCGATGCCGGCATCTATAAGACCCCGTTATTCTGATCGGGCAGCAACGAAAAAATCCCAGGTATACAGGAGGAGATTATTATGGGAAAATATTTTGGTACAGACGGATTTCGCGGTGAAGCAAACAAGGCGCTTACGGCAGAGAAGGCGTTCAAAGTAGGACGGTATCTCGGTTGGTACTATGGCAAGATGCATGAGGATGGCAAAGCTCAGATCGCAATCGGCAAGGACACAAGAAGAAGCAGCTATATGCTTGAGGATGCGCTGTCCGCCGGTCTGACTTCTTCGGGAGCAGATGTATACCTGCTTCATGTTACGACGACCCCGTCAGTATCATATGTGGTCCGTACCGAGAATTTTGACTGCGGTATTATGATTTCAGCCAGCCATAATCCGTTCTACGATAACGGAATTAAGATCATGCGCTCTAACGGACAGAAGATAGAGGCGGAGATCGAGCAGCAGATAGAAGCATATATCGACGGCATGATCGATGAGATACCCTACGCAGTGCGCGAGGGAATCGGCCGCACGATCGACTTTTCAGCCGGAAGAAACCGTTATATCGGTTATCTGATTTCTATTCCGACCCGCAGTTTCAAGTCCAAGAGAGTCGGTCTCGACTGTGCGAACGGAAGCGCTTCCTCTATTGCGAAGAGTGTTTTCGACGCGCTCGGAGCCAAGACTTATGTAATGGGAAATGCGCCGGATGGTACGAACATCAACCGCGGATGCGGTTCTACGCACATCGAAGCTCTCCAGAACTTTGTGATGGATAACGGCCTTGATGTAGGATTTGCTTACGACGGCGATGCCGACAGATGTCTCTGTATCGACGACCAGGGCAATATCATTAACGGCGATCATATCATGTATATCTGCGGAAAGTTCATGAAGGAGAACGGTCAGCTGAAGGATGACATGGTCGTTACTACCGTTATGTCCAACCTGGGACTGTATAAGGCACTCGACCGTGAAGGAATCAATTACGTTCAGACTGCGGTCGGCGACAAATATGTAGCTGAAAATATGCTTGCGAACGGATACCGCATCGGCGGCGAGCAGTCCGGCCATATCATTTTCAGCAAGTATGCAACGACCGGAGACGGTATCCTGACATCTCTCATGGTCATGCAGACAATGCTTGATAAGAAGCTTCCGCTTTCTACTCTTGCATCGGAAATGAAGGTCTTCCCGCAGGTGCTGAAGAATGTAAAAGTATTTGATAAAGCAGAGGCTCAGGCCAATCCGGCCGTACAGGAAGCCGTTAAGGAAGTGGCGAAAGAACTCGGAACTGACGGCCGAATTCTCGTGCGTGAGAGCGGAACAGAGCCTCTCATTCGAGTTATGGTGGAGGCCGGATCCAATTCGGTATGCCATGACATGGTGGAAAGAGTCGTGAAAGTCATTTATAAGGAAGGACTTGCGACTGACTGACATCGGAGGACATGTTGAAAAAGTTAACTGTATTATTGTTGACCTGTGTATTGATATTTTCCGGCTGCGGGGCTTCTGCCGGTCTTATTTCCAAGGCAGGCGAACAGCTCGAAGCCGGGAACTATACGGATGCCGAAGCGATATATAGTCAGGTCACGGAAACGGGACGTTATGTTTCCGAAGGATATCGCGGAATGGGTATCTGTCAGCTCAATCAGGGTATGTATGCTGACGCGTGTATATCCTTTGAGAAAGCTCTGCTCTATGCAGATGTCCAGAGCGCGGAGTATACCAGAGACGTGGAGCTTTATCTGGCTTACTGCAGGCAGCATCACGGAGAAAATGACAAGGCGCTGGAGATTTATGACGGGATCGTTGCCCGTGACGCCAATCCGGATGTTCTGTATCTCAGGGGAAAGCTGTACATGGATCTCGGGAATACGGAAGCGGCTTCCGAGGATTTTGACAGAGCAGCTTCGCTGAGTGAGGACTATGATCTCTTCATCAATATATATGAGGTCTATGCTTCACATGATAAGAAGGCAGACGGCAGCAGTTTCCTCGAGAGGGCCCTTCAGATCGTCAGTGATTCCGACAAGAATTTTTACAATAAAGGACTTGTTCATTACTATCTGCAGAATTATGAGGAATCAAAGACAAATCTCATATCTGCTCTCGATGAGGATCCGTCCGACAGCGCCTCCATTCTTCTGCTCGGCAGAGTTTACCTCTCCATGGGACTGACAGCCGATGCCAGAGCAATGTTCAATGAACATATCATTAACGGCAGTAACGCCGCTGCCGCCTATAACGGGCTGGCGATGTGTGATATGGAAGAGAACAACTATGAGTCGGCGCTGAATAATATCAACGCAGGACTTGAAATAGGAGATGCGGAGGCTGACAGAGGCCTTATGTACAATAGAATTATAGTTTACGAGCATCTGAAAGACTGGAATTCTGCCAAGGCCCAGGCGGCTGCATTTGTGCAGAAATATCCGACGGATGAAGCCGGAATCAGAGAAAATGAATTCCTGAGCACAAGATAGATAAGGAAAACGTAAGCAAAGGGGCTGTCGTATCAAAACATGCGGCTGCCGAGTATGCCGGCATCAGTTGCAGGAGTCGGCATATGACGCAGACGCAGTATTGATTCAACGGCCCTTTTATAGTTGTTTAAACCATACACGACTTTATTGTAAACTAATGCGCATAAATGTTGTGTTACGAAATTAATTCGCTTATACAAAATGAGCAAAAATGAGCATTGAAAAACACAAAAAATGGGGATGAATGGTCAAGGATGTGCATGATATGTATTTATCTATAATAAAAATGGCACTTTCTAAACATTTTCAACAAAAAAAGAGTGCAATCTTTGGCGATTATTTGTGATTGAAAATGATTGAAAATGATTGTCACTGATGGTATGATATGTACAGATCAAAAAAGGAAAGTGGGTTGACTAAATGCTGACAGAAGAACGCTGGGGAGCGATACTGGAGCTTGTTGAAAGAGAAAAAGCAGTATCCGTTCCCGAACTCGAAAAACGTCTCGGAGTTTCCGCATCAACTATAAGAAGAGACTTAACGCAGCTGAATTCGCTTGGAAAACTGATCAAAGTCCACGGAGGCGCTACCAGCATCGGAACACAATATGTGGGTAAAGACCTCACGATGGATGAGAAATATCTGCTGAACAGCGATGAGAAACTGGAGATTGCCAGGTATGCGGCTAATCTGATAGAGCCGGGTGATTTTATTTATATCGATGCCGGTACGACGACGGAAATGCTGGTCGACTGTATCAGGGAACAGAAAGCGACTTATGTCACGAATTCTTTGACGAATGCTCGTAAGCTGGTCAGAAAAGGTTTCAGAACATTTCTGACGGGAGGCGAAGTCAAGGGAGCCACAGAGGCAGTTATCGGAGTGGATACTGCCGAGTATTTGAGAAAACTGCACTTTACAAAAGGGTTCTGGGGAACGAACGGTGTATCTCCGGAATACGGTTTTACTACGCCTGACCAGAATGAGGCCATGATCAAGCGCATATCGATGGGTCAGACGGCAAAGAAGTATATTTTGTGTGACCGGAGCAAGTTCTCGGCCGTATCACCTGTAACTTTTGCGGATTTTGAGGAAGCAGTTGTGATAACCGGAAAACTGACGGACAAAAAATATAAAAATTACGAAAATGTAGTGGAGGTGACAAAATGATTTACACGGTAACATTTAACCCGTCTCTGGATTACATTATCAGAGTAGAGAACCTTCGTCTGGGCGTGATCAATCGTACTTATTACGAGAACATCCTGCCGGGCGGCAAGGGAATCAATGTATCTATCGTTCTGAAAAATCTCGGACATGAGAGCACAGCGCTCGGATTTATGGCAGGTTTCACGGGACGTGAAATTGCGGCGAGACTTGAAAAGTTCGGCGTTGCTTCTGATTTTATCGAAGTTGAGGAAGGTCTTTCCAGAATTAATGTGAAGGTCAAATCCAATGAAGAATCCGAAATCAACGGCCAGGGGCCGAAGATCACGGACGCCAATATCGAAGCTATTTATAAGCAGCTGGACGGACTTAAGGCCGGCGACATTCTTATCATCTCCGGCAGTGTTCCGAATACTCTGCCCGGCGATATGTATGAGAGAATTATGTCCAGACTGGAAGGTCGCGGAATTGATATCGTTGTCGATGCGGAGCGTGCCCTGCTCGTAAACGTTCTGAAGTATCATCCGTTCCTGATCAAGCCGAATAATCATGAGCTCGGCGATATTTACGGCGTGACGCTGAAGACTCAGGAAGAAGTAATTCCGTATGCCAAGAAGCTTCAGGAAGAGGGCGCCCGCAACGTTCTCATTTCCATGGCAGGCGAAGGCGCAGTTTTCATCTCCGAGAAAGGCGATGTTTTTAAGAGCCCGGCTCCGAAAGGCACGGTCGTTAACTCTGTAGGTGCCGGAGATTCCATGGTTGCCGGATTTGTAACAGGTATGATCGAGTCCAACGATTATATGACCGCTTTCCGTATGGGTCTGTGCACCGGCTCCGCAAGTGCATTTTCACCGGATCTGGCTACGAGACCGGAAGTGGAAGCTCTTCTTGAGAATCTGCCTGTCATCGTGTGACGGCAGAAAGAGCTGCTGACTTCTTATGGGGACCGTTTCTGTCTGACAAGAGGGAGCAGCGGCTGAGGCATTTTAATGCCCGATTATTATAATGGTGGCGTGTACACCGCCGCATGGGAGTACGGGCCGTTCATTTTATAATAATAGCGCAGTCTCATCGGGGATTGCGTTAATCAAAAAAAGGAGGAATGAGAATGAGAATTACAGATTTGCTGAAACCGGAGGGAATTAAACTCGGCGGAAGCGCAACAGACAAGATGGATGCCATCAACCAGATGGTAGACCTCATGGCGAAAGAGGGCAACGTAACAGATAAGGAAAAATATAAAGCCGCTGTTATCGCCCGTGAGAAAGAAAGCACAACGGGTATCGGCGACGGTATCGCTATCCCGCACGCAAAGACCGACGCTGTTAAAGCTCCGGGTCTTGCAGCTATGACGCTGCCGAACGGTGTTGACTATGAGGCACCGGACGGAGAGCCGTCCAACATCATTTTCCTGATTGCGGCACCGAATACGAAAGAGAATGTCCATCTGGAAGTTCTTTCCCGTCTTTCCATGCTTCTTATGGATGATGACTTTACCGATTCTCTGAGAAATGCAAAGACTGTTGAAGAGTTCCGCGCCATTGTTGACCAGGCCGAGAACGAGAAGCTCGCAGAGGAAGACGCGAAGGAAGCAGCTGCTGCATCCGGCGTTTCCGAAGGATATGACATCCTTGCCATCACAGCCTGCCCGACCGGTATCGCTCATACCTATATGGCAGCTGAAGCTCTTGAGAAGAAAGCTAAAGAGATGGGCCTTAAGCTGAAGGCTGAGACACAGGGATCTGTCGGTGCAAAGAATATCCTTACGGCTGAGGAAATTGCCAATGCCAAGGGTATCATCATTGCGGCAGACAAGACGATCGATCTTGCACGTTTCGGCGGCAAGCGTGTTTATCAGACATCTGTTTCCGCAGGTATCAATAAGCCTGAGGAACTCATCAACAAGATCATTAATAATGAGGCTCCAATTCTTGACGGAACTGCTCCTGCAGCATCAGCTTCCGGCGGAGAAGGACAGGGCGCAGGCGCTTCCTTCTACAAGTACCTCATGA
>CAMYVI010000084.1 GCA_947302185.1 uncultured Lachnospiraceae bacterium | reverse complement strand
GCAAGAACGCCGAGGCGTTCTTAAAGTTATTGCGACTCCCACTGCACCGGGAATGTCACATCCGTTTCCCGGTAGACCGTTCGGAGTTTTGACTTGAATTCATCCCACGTCCATGATTCTTTGTAATTGTTATTATTAAAATACGGGGCCGGACAGTATTTATCCACGATATCCCCGTGTCGAATCACATTTTCATCCCGGATATTCATGATTTTCATGAGATATGCTGTCAGCAGTACACATGACTCCTGAGTCTCTTCCGTAAAATACCAATTCGGATCTCTGTCATTCTTCGGATCCCCGTCACACTTAGCACACATTTCAATCCCGATTGTATTATTGTTACCTGCGTCCGGATGCAGTTGAGTGTACTGTCCTGCTGTTCCCACATGCCAGGTAACAGCGTCAAGTCCCGCAGTCTGATAAATCGTGCCGTCCCAGTAAATATAAAAGTGTGTTCCTTCGCCATCAGTTTCAAGGACATTGTTCTCACCGTTCACACCGAGGTAATGAATAGCGATATATCTCTGTTCGTTGCCTTCCGCAGGTATTCTCTCCGGTTTAATATTCAGATTGAAGCCCGGGGCAAAATCGGAATAAGCCGTCAGAACATCCTTAATGTGGTATTCAAGTCCCGGAGTGCTGTCATCAGTCGCTTCAGGGAAATCGTAAACAGGATACCAGGTATCGTTAAGGAACATGGTGCCGGTCTTGAACTTGAACAGGATCACTGTTACGGTAATAAGCACAATGAGAACGGCAGAAAGGATGAAAATCGTTTTTATCTTGTAGATTCTCTCTCTCTTCCTTCTTTCGTTTACCCGCCCTTTCTGCTGACCTATCCAGTTTTCATCCGGATCGTATCTTCCGCTAGACCGGTTGCCTCTGCGGCGGCCTGACCTGTATCCGTACCGTTCTCTGTCATCATAGTCACGGCTCACCTGACCACCCCTCTCTCGTGATAATTATCCGTTTTACCACATAATAATGAAGATATTGTGTTCTCCCGGAATCGGAGTTGCTTTTCTCTCAAGTCGGTAAAATGATGTACTCCCGGAGTTGGTATTCCTGTCCTCTCATAAAAAAGAAGTATCCGCCGGAACTGCGCGTTCGAGGCGGATACGAGTTTAATCCTCATTCTTTGCTCGGCATGCACCCGTAGGCTTCCAGTCTTCCCTCTATCTTTTTCAAGACAGAATCACTGTCGATTCCGAGTACACTTCTAAGCTTGGTGACATCCCCATGCTCAACATAAGCATCCGGCAGAGTAATGTTCGTCACTCGCAATCCCGGATGGTGTTTCGCCGCATAATCCGTAATCACCTCACCGAAACCGCCGCGCTTCACATTTTCTTCCAAAGTCGTAATATACTTATGATTCTTAGCCAGATAATCGATTATCTCTGTATCGACCGGCTTAATGAACCGCCCGTTTACGAGTGTGCATGAATAGCCGTTATCCTTCAGCTTCTCACGGATATGCTCGGCCGTACTTACCATACTTCCAACGGCAATCAGTGCAATATCCTTCTCCTCGTAAATGAGTTCACTCTTTCCGTATTCAATCTTCGCACGTACCTTTTCGAGTCCGTCGTAAGCGATACCTCTCGGATAACGGATAGCCACAGGCCGTTCAAGGGCAAATGCATACTCCATCATATCCTGGAGTTCCCATTTATTCTTCGGTGCCATGACTGTGAGATTCGGAATAGATGAAAGGTAGGTCAGGTCAAATATTCCCTGATGTGTCTCACCGTCGGCACCGACCAGACCCGCACGGTCTATACAGAACACCACAGGAAGCTCCTGAAGACATACATCCATCAGGATCTGGTCATAGGCTCTCTGCAGGAAGGACGAATACACCGCGACCACCGGTTTCAAGCCCGCAGAAGCCATACCTGCAGCTACCGTGACCGCATGCTGTTCGGCAATACCTACGTCAAAAAAACGGTCCGGAAATACTCTTGCAAACTCCGACAGTCCCGTTCCGTCCGGCATTGCCGCCGTAATCGCTACGATCCGTTTGTCCCGCGCGGCAAGTGAACAGAGCTTATCGGAAAATACATTTGTATACCCGGGTTTTCCGCTCAATCCGATCGGCCTTCCGGTTATCTTATTGAATTTCCCTATTCCGTGAAATTTCTCCGGATGCTTTTCGGCAGGCGCGTATCCTTTTCCCTTTTTTGTCATAACGTGAACAAGTACGGTCCGGTCGATCCTTTTTGCGTCACGCAGGATCTTCGTAAGCTTGCGTATATCGTGTCCGTCAACCGGTCCTAAGTATGTGATTCCCATATTTTCAAAAAGCATACCGGGAACGACCATCTGCTTGATCGTATTCTTTGTACGGACTATTGCATCTGCGACAGGATCACCCAGGACAGGCAGGCTTCTCAAATGATCTTCTACATTCTTCTTCAGGGTTATGTAGCCCTCAGCAGAACGGATCTCACTCAGATAGCTCGACATTCCGCCGACATTATGAGAGATTGACATCTCATTGTCGTTCAGGACAATAATAAAGTTTGAATTTCGCTGACCGGAATTGTTAAGAGCTTCATATGCTTCGCCGCCTGTTAATGCACCGTCCCCTATGACAGATATGACATTATAATTCTCTTTGAAAATGTCTCTTGCCTGTACGATTCCGAGACCAGCGGAAATCGACGTCGAACTGTGCCCCGTGTCAAATGCATCATAAGGACTCTCTTTTCTCTTGGGAAAGCCGCTCAGTCCTCCGTATTTTCTCAGATCTTCAAATCCGGCTTTTCTCCCGCTGAGTATCTTATGTGTGTAAGCCTGGTGTCCGACATCCCAGATCACCTTATCCGACGGAAAATCAAATACACGGTACAGTGCTATCGTCAATTCGACCACGCCGAGATTAGACGCCAGATGACCTCCCGTCTGGCTGATTTTTTCAATCAGGAAATTCCGTATTTCACCTGCAAGTATCTCCATTTCGGGATACGTAAGTTTTTTTATATCGCCGGGTTCGTTTATCTTCTCTAAAATCATAATATTGCCATTCGCCTTCATTTATTCAGTCGGCTTTTCATAACTTACCAGTACTCAGCCAATAATATTCATACGTACAATAATTGATTATAGCATAAGCTTCAAAAAGCTCCTATAAAAAACGTCTTAAACTTATTGCAGTTTTCAAAAAAACTGTCTCACATTATATTAAAAGGTCATATCGCAACCAGGCATGTTGCGAGAACCTCTCATATTCGGTGAGACAGCTGTTCTATTTATTTATGATTCTGACATATGATAAGCTGCATTCTGCCTTGCGCATTTATCTCACAACTAAAGTCAGGAATATCGCGTGATGAAGAAAAAGACTGCGTCAGTGATCAAAGTCTGGTGAATCCGTACCCGTTGCAGATCGCATCTACTTTACGTCCGTTCCTGCACATCGGACAATCATTGTGAGAATAAGATCTGTAATCCGGTACGTCTTTGGGACTGAAAAGTGAGCATACTCTTATGCCTGCAACCGAAGTAATAGCCGAGAAAATTGTAGCAAATCCGACTACTCTTCCTCCGTAGTAATTCACGGTGTTGGCAGCCTGCCTTAGCGTACCGCCGGTCGTGGCACTCGCAAGCAGAACAAGACAGTTTTTGTTCTTCAACATGTATTCGCTGCTCTCACGGAAAATCATCTGTCCCGTCATGCGTGATTCGGGAGCTACAACATACATGGTCTTGTGCATATTTGCAGAAAGAATACCGGCTCTTGTCAGAGCGTCTGCAAGGTAGGCGCCGACGACATCCATCCCTTCAAGACACACAATCGTATCAATAATAGTGTCAGAGCTGAAATACTCGCTTATTGAATCCGCTGCAGCCTTGGCTTCAGCCTGACGCCGGGAAATAGTCGTCATATCAAAATAATAATTGATATGGGAGTTCGGGGTCACAAAGTGCCCGGGAATTACTCGGAGAATTACATTATTATATCTCTTTGATTCCAGTTTTGTATAAGCCTCCATACGCCCTCCTTATTGTCATTTATGTATAATTTTTCAAATTAATGTACACTAATTATAGTGCATTCTGCTAAAGTATGCAACTTATATGGGCATAAATAAACTAATTATTCCCGCAAAGATCATTTCTCGCGTGCACCTTATCGACAATTTCGAGAGCGAAGCAAGTATCGGTCGAAAAAACACTGTTTCAAATCAGTCCCAGATGCCTGCAGGCATTCCAGATACCATCTTTTTTAAGAGGCGTCGTCACATAATCGGCGGCGTTCCTGGCCGCTTCCGTTCCGTCGCCCATCGCAATACCGGTTCCCGCCGCTTTCAGCATCTCGAGATCATTGACGCTGTCTCCGATTGCGACAGTATTCTTCACAGGAACGCCGGTCAGCTCACATACCTTGGCGATTCCTGTTCCTTTCGAAAATCCGTGCGGAACCATCTCGACAACCTGCTCATTATGAACCAGATAACTGAGTATATCTGACAGTTCATCAAAACACGGCCGAATCAGTGTCGGATCGTCCATTGCGCACGAGAGCTTTGAAGCTTCCCACTTTCTCCAGTTGCTGTCTATTCCCAGAAGAGCGTCGGCCATTGTCGACCGAACAAACTCTCCGTAGGGGTCGCCACCGAATTCATGCTCGTCAAAATAAAGGTATTCCTTTCCCTCCAGGATCGGCCTCATTCTGTACTTTCTGACCGTTCGTATGCATCGCTCTAATTCATCTGTCGACATCTCATATGAGAATACGACCTTGTTCCAATCCAGCTCTGTTGTAATTGACTCCAAAGTCTTTGGTCTGTCTGCATGTAATTCCGTAATACCCGTACCTATGCCGAGACAACCGGGCGTACATTCGATCATTTCTCCGCACGAAGAGACCACACCGTCAAATCCGAGAGAGAACAGATTCTCGTCACGGATATATCCGCGTGAACGCCCGCTGTTGATGAACGCCAGATGTCCGTTCCTGCGAAGCTCGGAGATCGCTTTTCGAGTACTGTCCGGAATTTGGAGGCTGTAGTCCCAGAGCGTGTTATCTATATCAAAAAAAACTATTTTTCTGTCATTCATCTTTTCGTGTAAGCCTTTCTGCCTGCCGTGTGCATTTCAGTATCCCCAAACTGACCCTTATCATGTACTCAACTTTTCTCCATGACCGGATGGAAGACTTGCCTCCGGATCTCTTATGCATTTTCACCGGAACTTCCCTGACCCGTTTGCCTTGAAGAAGCAGTTTAGCGCAGGACTCCGGCTCGGGATATCTGGCGGGATAATCGTCAGCAAATTCATGCATCCCAAAGTCTCCCACTGCCCGGTAGCCGCTGGTCGGGTCTTTTATAATCTGCCCGGTCCTGATCCGAATGATTAATGAGATCCAGCAGATGCCGAGCCTGCGGATGAGGCTCGGCTTATAGTAGCTCCTGAGCCCGGCAAATCGCGATCCGATTACCATATCAGCCTCACCGTTCTCTATCGGAGCGATGAGATCATAAATATACTCTATGCCATGCTGACCGTCGCCGTCAAACTGCACCGCATATTTATACCGGTGCTTTTCGGCATACCTGTAACCATGCTGTACGGCGGAGCCGATTCCTTCGTTCGATTCCGTACGGATAAAAGGAATGTGATGAAGTTTCAGGAGATTCGGCGTGTTGTCGGTGGAACCGTCGTCAATGACGATAAAGTCCACTTTTCTTTCATGTTTTCTATTGAATTTTCTAATTCTGACAACCGTCCTGACGATAGAATTCTCTTCGTTGTAGGCGGGGATGATCAGTAAAATGTCTTTCATTCTGAATGTCCAATCATTGTTCTGTAAGATACTCCAAAGAGTGTAACATATTCATGCGGTTTGCTCAATGCACGAAAATGTGCATTCGTAATCTTACCTGCTGTATAAAAAAGAACAGTCTTATCAATAAACAGCGCTCGGGGCCGGAATATCCCGACAATGCATTTTATGATAAGACTGCTCTTAAATTTCATATGATTAGTTTCAATCAGTAATCTGTATCATCCGGAAGAACCGTCTTCGTCGTCGACTCGACTTCAATGTCGTAGCAGGCGAAGATTTCGTCAACACTCTTTCTGTTCATCTTCGGAGTCAGCAGTGAAACAGCCGGAACGATAACGAGACCGCCAAGCATAGCGATCGCCCCTGCCTGAATCGGATTGAACCATGCAGTGAAAAGATTAAGCACGGTGAGTCCTACGCCGAATACGAATGAAGCCCAGCAGGATGCCTGTGTGACGCCCTTCCAATACAGACCATACAGGAATGGGGCGAGGACTGCACCCGCAAGCGCTCCCCATGAGATTCCCATCAGCTGTGCGATGAATGTCGGAGGATTCATGGCTATCAGAACCGAAATCACGATAAAGAATACGACAAGGATCCTGAGCCACCAGAGCTGTTTCTTTTCATCCATATCCTTAATCAATGTTCCCTTCAGGAAGTCAAGTGTCAGCGTAGAACTTGATGTAAGGACCAGAGACGACAGCGTGGACATGGATGCACTCATGATCAGCATGATCAGGACACCCATCAGCACATCCGGAAGATTCTCAAGCAGAGCGGGCATAACGTGGTCATACATCATCTTTATCGTTCCGTCTTCCGCCACAGTGGACACTTTGGATACATCGATCAGACGTGCAAAACCGCCGAGGAAATATGAACCGCCGGCTATAATTACCGCGAAGAATGTGGATACTACGGTACCGGTTGCAACTGCCTTCTCACTTTTGATCGCATAAAACTTCTGAACCATCTGAGGAAGTCCCCATGTTCCGAGTGATGTCAGTACGATAACATAGAAGAGTCCCATGGGATCCGGACCGAAGAAGGAAGCAAATGCACCCTGCTGTCCCATCGTGACCGGATTATCACTCGGAATTTCCGAAAGCGTTCTGACTGCATTCATGAAGCCGCCGTTTCCGTTGAGAACCGCACCGATTACACATGTGATACCGATCAGCATGATAATGCCCTGGACAAAATCGTTATAAACCGTCGCTGTGTAACCGCCCAGAAGAACGTATACGCAGGTGAGAGCTGCCATCATCAGAACGCAATAGATATACGGGATACCGAAAGCCATCTCGAACAGATTCGAGAGTCCGTTATATACGGAAGCCGTGTACGGAATCAGGAATACGAAGATAATAGCGGAAGCCACTATCTTAAGAGCTGAAGAATCATATCGCCTTTCGAAAAATGCCGGCATTGTTGCTGAATTTAGATGCTTGGTCATGACGCGTGTTCTTCTTCCGAGTATGACCCACGCCATCAAAGAACCGATGACCGCGTTTCCGATACCGATCCATGTTGAAGCAAGACCGTATCTCCAGCCGAACTGCCCCGCGTAACCGACAAATACTACCGCCGAGAAATAGGATGTTCCGTATGCAAATGCCGAAATCCACGGTCCGACTGACCGTCCGCCGAGGACATAGCCTTCGACTGTCCTGGCCTGGTGCCTTGAGTACCAGCCGATACCTATCATCATTGCAAAGAAGACGACTAACAGACATACTTTTAAAATCATACAAATTCCTCCCTCTCGGTGTGTCGTTGAGTTAAAGTGTAACGCTTTAACGCGCCAACGTCAAGAAGAATTTTTCAAATTTCAGGTGAAATTTGCACAATTTAAAAAGCCTGCAAACGAAGGTACACTCCACTTGCAGGCTTTTATCGGGAACTGCCCGGGCAGCTTCCTATAAGACTTATTATTTCAGATTATAGCCAGCGTCAAAAGCCTTCTTATTGACTTCGATTGTAGCAGGCTTAACCGTCTTCTCAATTATGTTGTACCAGTCTTCTACCTTATAGTCCATATGGCGGGCAGCCATACCGAGAATGACGACATTAAAGCATCTGGGATTCCCGAGTTCCATAGCAATCGCCGAAGCGTCGGCCCTGTAGACCGTATGGTTCTTCTCGATATCCTCGATTATATTTTCCGGGTATTCAGCTGCGCCGATAACGACAGGCATAGGATCGATGCGGGTATCGTTGACGATCAGGACGCCGTCCTTTTTCAGGAAATGTGCGTATCTCTTGGCTTCGAGTCTTTCGAATGCTATGAGCACGTCCGCACAGCCTTCTTCCACGATCGGCTCTTCAACTTTATCTCCGTAACGGACAAATGTCACAACAGAGCCGCCTCTCTGCGCCATGCCGTGTACCTCGGATACCTTAACGTCATATCCCGCTGTCACGGCAATCCCTCCGAGTATACGGCTTGCAATCAGAGTTCCCTGTCCGCCGACACCGACTATCATAATATTTCTCGTCTGCATCACTCTACCTCCTTAATTGCATCGAAACGGCAGAGCTGACGGCACAGGCCGCAGCCGTTGCACATAGTAGCATCAATTGAGATCGTTCCGTCACTGTTCTTTGTAAGTGCCGGACATCCCGGACGTGTACATGCGCCGCAGTGTATGCACTTCTCCGGAAGCGGAACACATTTTTTCTTTGTTCTGGCCTCTTTGATCAGAGCGCAGGGGGATTTTGCAACGATAACGGAGAGGTGATCTTCCTTAACTTCTCTCTTGATCGTCTCCATCATTGCTTCCTGGTCGAGAGCGTTCACGGTGAATACATTTTCAATACCGATTCCATGGCAGAATTTCTCAAAATCGATAGCCGGAACGGAATCGCCCATCAGTGTCTTTCCGGTGGCAGGATTATCCTGATGACCGGTCATAGCCGTGATCCGGTTATCAAGAATTATAACTGTGCCGTGACTCTGGTTGTAGACCATGTTCATGAGAGAGTTCACGCCCGTGTGCATGAATGTCGAATCACCGATTACACAGACCCAGTTCTTGATATAGTCTTCGCCTTTTGCCTTTCCCATGCCATGCAGTGAGGATATAGAAGAGCCCATGCAGAGGCAGGTCTCGATTGTTGAAAGCGGAGCAACAGCACCCAGTGTATAACATCCGATATCACCTGCGACATGCAGCTTCAATCTCTTGAGTGCCCAGAATGTGCTTCTGTGCGGGCAGCCCGGACAGAGGATGGGCGGACGGTTGGGTACATTTGTCTCAGGAGTTATATCAAGCTTTTCGCCTATGACGCGCTCACGAATCATATTTGCGGAATATTCACCGATCTTCGTGAAAATATTCTTTCCGTCGCACTCGATTCCCCAGGATCTGACCTGTTCCTCGATGACAGGCATAAGTTCCTCAAATACGATCACACGATCGACCTTGGATGCAAATTCCTCGATCAGTTTTCTCGGAAGCGGGTGAACCAGACCGAGCTTCAGGGTGGAAGCTTCGGGCATAGCCTCGCGGACATACAGATACGGGATACCGCTGGTGATAAATCCCACCTTTGTGTCACGGATCTCCATCCTGTTGATTTCCATGGAACATGCATCTTCTGCAAGTTTATCCATCATATCTTCTACAATAACATGACGCTTAATAGCGTTTGCCGGAAGCATGACGTTCTTGGCAATATTAGTCTCATATGCCTTATCCGGAACATCTTCGCGGTCGCAGAGCTCTACAAGTCCCTGCGAGTGGGCGAGACGCGTTGTCGTGCGGACAACGACCGGCTTGTCGTACTTCTCGCTTATCTCATATGCGAGCTTCGTGAAATCCTTGGCTTCCTGACTGTCAGATGGCTCAAGGACCGGAATCTGCGCTGCCCTGGAAACAGCGCGTGTATCCTGTTCGTTCTGTGAGCTGTAGAGACCGGGATCGTCCGCTACGGTAAGGACCATCCCGCGACCGACACCTGAATAGGCTGCTGAATAAATCGGATCGGCGGCTACGTTGTAGCCTACCATTTTCATACATGCAAATGAACGCACGCCCGCCACAGATGCGCCAAACGCCACTTCTGCCGCGACCTTTTCATTCGGTGCCCACTCACAATACA
>CAMYVI010000083.1 GCA_947302185.1 uncultured Lachnospiraceae bacterium | reverse complement strand
GCGGTCGAGCAGGCCCGCATTTACACGAGAAAGCTCGGTTTTTACCTGGGCATCGGAGGAGTCGTTACCTTCAAGAACGCGAAGAAGCTGAAGGAAGTTGTTGCTGACACGCCGATGGAATATTTGATCCTTGAGACCGACTGCCCTTATCTGGCCCCGGTCCCATTCAGGGGTAAGAGAAACTCGTCTCTGTATCTGCCCTATGTTGTTCGGGAGATCGCCCGGATCAAAGAGATTTCGGAGGAAGATGTCATAAGGATAACCGAGGAGAACGCGAGAGCTTTATTTGGTTTTCCGGATAAGTGACAGTAATATAGTGAATTTAGAAAAAGTCCGGAGAACCCGATACAGCAGTGATTTGGGTCTCCGGGCTTTTTGCGTGTGTGCGGCACCAATTATGAGTCAAATCCGCCATCGCTTATAAACAGAGTAAAATCTAGCGGAAAAGCGTTATAACACGTGGCAAAACAGTTAATTTTATTGACTTATATTGGGATTAAGTATATATTTGAAATAGCTAAATAGTTAAAATTTTTGAACTATAGTGTTATGGACACTATACACTATAAGGCGGAACAGAGAGTGGTAATTGGATTAGTGAATCGGGACTATTGTCTGTGAAAGGAGATGGAGAGTATGAATAAGACGGGAAAAAACCTTATGGCAATCGTTATGACTCTGATAATGGTCATAACTGCCCTCCCTGTGACTTCACTGTTCACAGCGGAGCAGGTCATGGCTGCGGATTCGCAGTCTGTTACAGTGACGGCGGAGATACCGGGGGAGACGACCTATGTGCGGCATACGAGTGCAATAACATCCGGTAATCAGTATCTGATTGTGTCCGGAACCGGTAACAACAGTCATCTGCTGACAAATAACAGCGGAATAGTCAGTGACACAGGTGTCAATGTAAACAACAATACTATCACCGGAGCAATCAGTAATGAAGCGAATGTACTCTGGACTTTTACAGAAAACAGCGGTGCCTATAGGATTAAGAATCAGGATAGATTTATCTCTATAACCAGGACAGGGGGGCAAAATGTATTGTCGTTAACGTCGGATGCAACCGATAACAACAACATAACTGTCAGCCAGAATGGTAATGCATTTAATGCATATCGTAATCTTAATTACAGCGACAGATATCTTCGTTACTCAAACGGCTGGAGTGTTGGAACTACCGGTAACACCCTGTATCTCTACGAAAAAAATGTTACAGGCTCAAGAGAAGCTACCCTTACGCTCTCCCCCTTTGTGACAGACATTGTTGCTGGTGGTACCGGCGCAGCCATTACCGGCAGTGTTGCACTTGATGGCTCAACAATTACGAACTACACGATAACATGGTCGTCATCCGACACTGATGTAGTCACAGTCGACGAAAATGGAAATGTGACGGGCTACGAGCGAGGCTCTGCCATGGTCACAGCAACTCTGACAAGCGTGAATGGCACGGCACTTGCCGAACCTATATCTGCTTCTGTCAAGGTCAACGTTGATCGTGACATTTCTGATGGAGCATCACCGGGGACGAATAACAGACAGTATCCTGAAGAAGGAGCTGTAAAGCTTAACAAAACTGCGACCAGCGATCTGATGGATGATTACGGTCTGTCTAAAGTTGAATTGGATGTAGCCGGTGTCGGTCTCAGACCGGGTGTTGACGTTGTTCTGATTGTCGACGTTTCAAATTCGATGCAGTGGTCTCTGGAGAGATCAGGCAACACAGCGGACGCAGATAAAAGGGCACGCGACGGTGAGAAAACCAAGCTTGAAAACGCTATGACAGCGGCTGAAAGCTTTTCGGAGATTTTGCTAAGCGGCAATAGTACGAGTCCGGGCGGAAGCAAGTATGACAATACAGTCTCTTTTGTGACATTTGCAGGTTATGATAAAGAACGCTCAAACAATGCGGGTGATCAGAATACATATGTAGATTCAGTCATGACCGTCTTTACTGCTGAGACCTCTTTTACAAAGGCGCAGACTTCCTTTAGAAACACTACTCTCAGTTACACAAGCGATTATATGCTGAAAGTCACGGATAATAACGGAAATGTATTAGTCAATGGTCGCAACCGCGGTAATACCAACTATGATTATGCGTTTACACAGGCAGGCGCTGCTGTTACCGCTCTTCAGTCTGCATATGCTGCGAAGTGGGATGTAAATTACAACAGTACCGGCCGTGATACTTATATTGTCTTCATGACTGATGGAGCGCCGTCACACTATAATGGACAGACTGCAGCCGGCGATCAGGGAAGAGATAAACTCCCCACCGGTACAGGAAACTATAACGGCGGCGGTTACGGCACGCAGCAAGCATGGACAAATTATTTCAGCAGCAATAGAAACACTTACTGTGAAAGCTTGTACGATCAGGTTAAAGGACATTTTTATGCGATTGGCTTTGATCTTGCGCATGGCGGCTTTAACACTTACCAGTGGACCGAAGAAACTTTGGTGAATTTGCTGCAGAACCTGGTGACCGATGCTCAAATCCCGGTCAACGCAACTGCTGATGCGGAAGAGCTAGATGCTTTCTACAGGAGCCTTGCCAATCTGATCAAGCCTGCCGGAACTGAGGCTCAGGTCATTGATACAGTCAATACTCAAGAGTTTACGGTAGAAACGAAATCCTATGTTATAGGTGATGTGGACGGGACAAGCACACGCATTGACTTCCCGGCCGGCGTACCGAATATGGAAGTCAAGGCGTATGATCTCTACACAGCGCAGACTGCGCCAAGTCCCGATCTCATCGGAACCAGGACCGGAACGACCACTACTCTTGAGACAGTTACGTTCAATGAAGAAGGAAATGAGGCTTATTCGGACCAGATCAATGGCGGGGCGACCAATATTATGACTGTATCAGGGAATAAAGTTGTAATAAATGCCCGCTACTTCACATATACAAAAGATCCCGATGTAGATGATGGTCACGGCAATGCCAAAGAGACCTTTGACTGGAGTATCGGTGATATTCCGGACAAAGAGATATCCCTTAGCTTTTATGTCTACCTGAAAGGTTCAATGGAAGGACAGCATGGTTCAGGCGCAGAGCAGACCAATGTCGAGGCAACGATTACTTATCTTGATATAACAGACTCGTATATTCAGGGTGTATTCCCTGTACCGCAGACCGTGTGGAAGGATGCAGTCACGGATATTGAATATTATCTGGTCGACAAGGACGGAAACCCTGTCAATCGTACGGGGCAGATCATACCGTTCTCACTGAGAATACAGATCGGTGACTTGCAGCATTTAGAATTTCCGATCAACAAGACAGTGTTACATTCTGAGAACACCATTATTAATGCGGAGGATTTCCTGCCAGAAGGCTACGTGCTGTATGATCCTAACGCATTTTACACGGTACGTGCATCCAGTGGCACAGTATTAGAGCCGCTGCTCGAAATTTCAGCACCATCAGAAGCTGCCTCTGTTCCACCACAGAACGGCGCACAGACTACCATAGATGTACAAAAATATGAACATGATAATTCCGGCAAGGAGTATGACGATAGGCACATCACTTCTCATATAGCTTTCGGCGTACGCTATGACCTTGTTCCCAAAATGCAGCTGACCAGGGATGTCGCAGTCATTGACTACGCTAAGCCGATAAATATTGACATTCTCGCAAATGATTTGACAAAGATCCCGCAAGGATTTACCGCTGATTTGGCAGGCTATATGCCTTATGTGGCCAGCACGGATATGACATTGATGTACTCGGTCTCTGGCAGCGGAGCTATCACGCCTGTGGCAGCGGCAGAACCTGATGGCGGCAGCGGAAAGTTTACATTGGCCACGGTCGGGAAGAGGACAAATTCCCATTATGCTATGACCAGTTTCATGAATACCGTGGACAAGGTGTTCGGTGCTGTTAAATTCGAGAATACTTCGGATACAGCAGACAAGTTCTATATGTATAATGAGATTGATGTCATGCCTGCCAACAATATTTACTATGAAGATGATTTTATGGCAGAGGACAATCTGAACGCAGCCGTGGGATTTGTGTACACAGGAACCTGGTCTCAGGAAGAGACTACGAATCCGGGTCAAAACACCGAAACTGCCAATAATCTTGTTCATGGTGGATGGATTAGTGAGGATCCGGGACTTTCTACCGACAAGGACTACAGTGATGGTTCTGCCCATAAGACTACTACTTCAGGCGCTAAGGTGACATTTAATTTTACAGGAACCGGAGTGGATGTCTACACAAGAACAAATACACAGGCAGGTCAGGTAAGAGCAAGACTTTATGACAGTACGAACAAGATGATTGCGACTAAGATAATTGATAATTATTCAAAATCCGGCGATTATTATCAGATTCCTACCCTGTCATTTGGTCCGCTTGATTTCGGGACCTATAAGCTTGAACTTACAGCAGGCAAAAAGACGGATGCTTCAGGGACACGCTCTACATATTATATCGATGGTATAAGAGTGTATAATCCGATTCAGAATCTGGAATCCGATGCAGTTGTCTCGGCTGCATATGGTGCCGCTGAACTCGGCGCGACATTTACGATTGCGAGAGAACTCTTTGCCGAGGGCAGTGCCGCATTTGTCGATCAGGTCTATAAGCTTTATTATCAGCCGTCCGGAGATGAGAAGACATATGTTTCTGACGGCACAGATGATATCATTCTTGCGACCGGAGGAACATTTGATGAGGAGAAGGGAACATTCGTCAACGCTGTCGGAGAACCTATCGTTGATACGGCCGGACGCACGATCAGTGTTGCCCAGAAGGAATCCGGAGCTGTCGAGTGCACGGTAGACGCTACATCCATCAGCCTCATTGTTCCGTCAAATTGTGAGGTCGGAACTGAAGCCGGCGGATCTGCAGTCGGTGATTATAATAACAGTGAGCTCGGCAAAGTGGCTCCGCTCAATGAAATATATCTGGCTAAAGACCAGTCAGTCGTTATCCAGACTACCGGAAGTGCCAACGCATATTATCTCGGAATCAAGAGGCTTGAAGCGGATGCAACTGTGTCCGTCACATATGATGAGGGAGCAAGGGAACTTAATATCAATCATACGACGGATCTTTTCTACAGAGTGGTGCCGAATGATGAAAATCAGATCATCGTGAGTAATAGTGGAGACGGAAAGATAGCCATCACGAAACTTCGGATGACGGGGGCAGTCACACCGGCGACAGAAGGATCTTCTGCAGGAATGGGACCGCTCAACGTATCGAATGTGCCGGCTGCGCTTATGGCTTTCAGAGCGCTTCCAATCATGGTCAGCGATGAAGCTCCTCTGACAGAGGAAGAAATCGAAGAACAGGATGCGGAACAAACGCAGGAAGAAGAAACAGTATTACTCGACGAAGACGACATCACCATTGAGAACCCCGAAGGGTATGATTTGGGAAAGAGTACTACTCAGAGCGATGCTTCAGCGATTTCGCAGGCAAAGAAGAGTGCGAGGTTACAGGGTGTCATAAATCAGCTTCTGAAGAGCCTCTTTGGCGGTCTTGCAAGTCTGTTTGGATGATACATGGAGGTGTTTATGAAAAAAGAGTATAAAAAACCACAAATCACGATAGAGTCGATTGCTCTGACGCAGAGTATAGCGAAAAATTGCGGGACGCCGGTATCCGGGTATGATAATTACAAACCGACCCTTCAAGATGTTGGTGTCTGTGGATTTTATTCGAATGAATCTGATTTCGGGGATGAACCAGTTACTTATTGGTTATCGGAGGGTATCTGTACAGAGATAGTGGATCTGGATTATGACCTTGGAATCGGCTGTTACAATGGGCCCACAGGAGGCGTGGGTATTTTCGGATCTGTGTAATAATTGACAGTTAGTCTCAGGCTGCCGCTGAATGACGGATAATTCGTCTGATGCGGCAGCTTTTTTAGAGGGCTTTTTGATGCGTTTTAATTATAGTATTGCGGGAATCGGAATATGCTGTGAACTTCCATTTGAGCTTAAGGTTTTGGAGGAATCTGTCCCGTTTCTGGTGAAGAAGGCAGATATTTTCTGTGATGTAAAAGTCTCTTTTTTTGAGGAGACGGAGATCAGCAAGCCGAAAGATAAGGGAACCTGGAAACTGAACAGATTATTCTATAGCATAAGTGATGGGGAGGAGGTCTATTACTTCCCTAATAAATCGAAACCGCCATATGCATGTGCGGTTTATGGAAAACGGCATATAAATATCGCATATACCCGAAATGCTGTTTCTTTCATGGAGTATTCGCGGGACTTTGTAGATCACCTGTCTCTCGAGAGGCTTCTTTTAAATCATCACGGTCTCATTGTCCACGCATCATTTATTCGCTGGAGAAATTGCGGTATCATTTTTTCTGCTCCATCCGGAACAGGTAAATCAACGCAGGCGGATTTGTGGATTAAATATGAGAAAGCGGAATGCCTGAACGGGGATCGGACCGGTATAAGAAAATCGGATGGCAGATGGAACGCTTACGGACTTCCTTATGCCGGGACATCGGGTATTTACAGAAATGAATCGGCCCCTCTGACTGCAATTGTGATGCTGGGGCAGGGAAAAGAGAACACTGTAAGACGATTAAGTCCAGTGGAGGCCTTTAAAGCCCTTTATCCTGAAACCCTGATCCACCAGTGGGACAGTGAATATGTCAGAGAGGCTTCAGCGTACATTCTGGAACTGGTAAAAGATGTGCCTGCGTATCGCTTGACATGTCTCCCGGATGAGGGGGCCGTCAGGATACTAAAGGAGGAACTAATAAGGGAGGTATGACTCTGAAATGATTGATTTGCCTCGTGAACCGGCTTTAACAGAATATATGTACCGAAAGGCTACACAGCGCAGGATACCGCTCGGTGGGACATTTGAACTTACTCCCCTGTGCAATATGAACTGCCGAATGTGTTATATTAGGCTTTCCAAGGAGGAGCAGGAAAAACAGCATGCGCTTTTCCCGGCAGAAAAGTGGATACAATTAGGAAAGGACGCAGCAGAGCGTGGCATGTTGTATCTTCTTATAACAGGAGGAGAACCCTTCAGCCGGCCGGATTTAGAGGATATACTCACAGAGTTGCATAGAATCGGTTTGGTGATTTCTGTTAATACCAACGGAACTCTGATTGATGAGAGAGTTATCTCATGGCTTAAAAACACACCGCCTGCGAGGCTCAATGTTACGTTATACGGAGCTTCGGATGAAACATACGGACGCCTGTGTCGCCTGCCGGACGGATTTACAAGAGTCAGAAAATCGATTGAAAAGCTGCGGGAGGCAGGGCTGTCTGTCAAGCTCAACTGCAGTCTTACGCCATATAACGTATGTGACCTTGAAGCGATGGTGAACTATGCGAAAGATCAAAAGCTTATTCTTGAGACTACTGCATATATGTTTCCGCCGATGCGAAAGAGCAAAGACTTGGTCGGGACCAATGACCGGTTTGCCCCGAAGGAAGCTGCATATGTGACGGCACTCGCGGAACGGCTGCAGTATGGTGACGAGAAGTATCTGGAGCGAATGAAGACACGAAGCTTTGCTCTTCCCTCAGACATAGATGAAACCTGCTTGGAGCAGGGGGAAGGAATCAGATGCCGTGCCGGGAAAAGCAGCTTTTGGGTCACGTGGGATGGACGCATGCTGCCATGCGGTATGGTCATATCGGAAAATGCTCCCGAAGTGTTCTCAATCGGGTTCAGTGATGCTTGGGTAAAAACAATGTAAGCTGCGGCTGAGATTCGACTGCCGGCAAAGTGTACAGACTGCGCGGCCCGGGGGGAATGCCGGGCATGCGCCGCGATGGCACAGGCGGAGACAGGAGAGTATTCAAAAGTGCCGGCCTATCGATGTGAGATGGCAGCAGCCTATCCGGATGCCTTGAGACAGGTGGAAAAAGAAATACTGAAAGGAGGCAGCAATGAAAGATAAAAAAGTAATGGCTGCTATAGGCGCTGTAGTAGTTTTGATATTAATTTTCGTGCTTTTCAACCGGCAGATGTCGGTCAATACCGCAGACGATATATCGGTACAGACTGCAGTTACAGATGATAGCGGAAATGTGAATGCGTATTCGTCTGATAGTAAAGGTGAAGACAGCAGTGATATCGATCAGTCAGATGGACGGCCTGTTGAGTCTGCAAATGAAGCTGTTTCGGAAGAATCAGCGAAGGATAAAGAGGTCGGAGAGGCGTCAAACATCACCTCGGATACTGCTGATGACAGATCTTCTGACGGCTATTATGAGGACAACAATTATCAGGGTGATGAAGGCAATCAGGGAGAAATGACGAATCACAGCATCTCTTCTCAAAGAATCACCTGGGATAATATCGGAATAGACAGCCCCGGTAACGAGAACCCGGAAGTATCTCCGACTCCGGGAATTACAGAGGATATTTCATTTCCGTACAGTATACCAGACAGGAATCTTGTCGTAAGGAAGATTTCGGCTTACGACGGTATTTTCCTGGAAGATGGGTCTGACACCGAAGTAGAGGGTATTGCAGCCATCATCCTTGAAAATACAGGAGACGAAGCTGTAGAATACGCAGAAGTCGAATTATCCGGAACAGCAGGGCAATTCGTGTTTATATGTACAGATATTCCGGCGGGCGGCGTGGCGGTAGTTCAGGAAAAAGAGGCTGCAGCAATGAGAGAGGATATCTCATGGAGAAGGTGCGAAGCTGCAGTTGCCCGCCTTGATGAACTTGAGATGTCTGAAGGAGAAGTTATTGTTACTGAGGGTGAGAATAATTCTCTTATAGTTGAGAATATTTCAAATAAGGATATTCCTGTCGTGCGCATTTACTACAAGTTCTATAGTGAGGAAAACGATGCATATGTCGGCGGCATCACTTATACAGTAAAAATCAGTGATCTCACAGAAGGCAGTAAAGTTACAGTGAGTCCGTCACACTATGCAACAGGCTTCAGCAAAGTACTGATGGTGAGAATATATGACACAGATGAGGGATAATTCTGCTAAGAAATACCTGACAGCGGGGCAGAGAGCATGTCCACTGCTTCTATCGTCGTTTCTGCGGGGCGCTGTGCCGACAGCTGCTGACCTGCCGGCCGATATCAGAAAGGTAAGGACAGAAGAGTATATTGATCTGCTGCTTTCTATCATGAATGAGGGTAGGTCGGTCAGCCTGTTGATTGCCGGCGGCAGTATGACTCCGTTTCTTGCCGATGGGCGTGACCACGTAGTACTCGAAAAACCGTTCCGTGAGCTCTCTGTCGGGGACATTGTACTTTTTCGCAGACAGAACGGCGAATATGTCTTACATAGAATCAAAAGGATATCCGGAGAGAACTATTATATGGTCGGTGATGCACAGACCTATATTGAAGGACCGGTCAGGAAGAGCCAGATTGCTGCTTTGGCGACGGCGGTTGAACGAAAGGGTAAGGTTCTGAAAAGCGGAGATGCTTTTTGGGACTTTTTTGAGAGAATTTGGATACGGATGGTGCTGTTCAGACCTGTATGCATAAAAGTCTACAGCATATACTGTAATATTGCGAGAAAGGGAACCTATGAAAGTCAAAAATGAATTTGTAGTGAGAGAAATAGCGGATGAGTACATCATTGTACCGACGGGTGAGATGGCGCTCAAACTGAACGGGCTGATCACGATCAATGAGACCGGAAATTTCCTCTGGCAGAAACTGCAGGAAGATACGGACGAGGAGACCCTTATTAAAGCCATGATGGATGAGTACGAGGTGGACAGGGAGACTGCGGAGTCGGATACTCGGGAATTTCTCGGTGTCCTCATAAAATGTGATATTCTGGAGTGAAATTCATTATTATCTGTATTGCGGCTTTTAGGATGAAAAATAGCCGAAAAACCTGTAAAAATGGCAAAAAAACACAATAAATTCCTGCCATTCATTTACAGAAATGGTTTATTGCATTATAATATATACAATAACCGTC
>CAMYVI010000082.1 GCA_947302185.1 uncultured Lachnospiraceae bacterium | reverse complement strand
CAGCCATTTCGGTGAAATGACGGATCTTGCCAGGACAGCCAGACCCGATACTATGGTCATTACGAATATCGGAACTTGCCATCTCGAGTTTCTTAAGGACAGAGACGGCGTGTTCGAGGCCAAGACCGAATGCTTCGAATATGTAAATTTTGACCACGGTACGGTCGTTCTGAACGGAGAAGATGATAAGCTTTGTAAAGTCGACCAGGTCCACGGACGCGCGCCCATTTTTTACGGATGCGATCCGAGGATGCGGGTATATGCGGAGGATATCAGGCCGCTGGGACTAAAGGGAACAGCCTGTACCATAAATATTGACGACAGGTATTTTGATGTGACGGTTCCGGTTCCGGGCCGGCATATGGTGATGAATGCGCTTGCCGGTGCTGCTGTCGGTTCTCTATACGGACTGACCGATGAGGAAATCAAAGCCGGCATTGAAAGTCTGGAGACGCTGGGCGGACGGTTCAACGTCGTGGAGACGGGCAGATATACTGTCATTGATGACTGTTATAATGCCAATCCGATGTCCATGAAGGCCTCCCTGAGTGTTTTGAACGATGTGGAAGAGAGATGTGTTGCGATTCTCGGCGATATGGGTGAACTCGGTGAGAATGAAGCAATCCTGCATCGGGAAGTCGGTGAATTTGCGGGTGAGCTTGACATTGACGAGTATATTCTTGTCGGAGAGCTCTCGAAGAATATAGCCTCGGCACTTCGTGAGACAAAGCCGGAAGCTGATATTCATGAGGTCGAGACTGTGGAAGCGCTTCTTCCGGAGCTTCATAAGCTTGTCAGAGAGGGAGATATCATATTGGTCAAGGCTTCTCATTTTATGGGATTTGACAGGATCGTGGAAGCGCTGAGATAAGAGACATCAGCGGGTAAGAGTGAAAAAGAAGAGGGCTGTCGCATTACGTAGTGTGGGCACAATACCGGTCAGATATATGCAGATAATGTCTGACATATTGCGGTCCCGCCCCGTAATGCGACAGCCCCTTTCAGGCTTTATTTTGTGATTTCCTGATTCTTAATAAGGGTATTAAGAATAATCTGACGGAAATGTTCTCCGACATGCTTCTGTGTTGCCTTATCCATATCTTCCCAGCGGACCGGATCACCGAACTCAACTACGACCTTCGCAGATTTGATCTTCGGCATATGCTTTTCCAAGATAGACTCGGTGTTGTTGAATGTGACCGGAATAATCGGTACTTTTCCGCTCTGCTAAACCTTGAAACTTCCGTCATGGAATGGTGCCATTTTCGTCTCGTCTCCGCTCTTGTTTCTGGTCCCTTCGGGGAAAATAAAAATGGAAGTTCCGTTTTTGGCGAGTTCCGCAGCTTCCATTATTGTTTTGACGCCCTGCCTCATGTTACTGCGGTCTATGAACAGGCAATTCATGTATCTCATGTTCCATGAAAGGATGGGGATTTTTTTCAGGCTGTCTTTTGCCACAAAACCGGTCTGTCTTTTCATCAAAGCGTATGCGATTATTATGTCGAAATAGCTCTGATGATTGCCCACGAAAAGCACTGCTGTATCCGTAGGAATTTTTTCTCTGCCGATTACCGTCAGTTTTACTCCGGCTGCAAAACACAGTGTTTTCATGGCGACCTGCCCGATACTCTGATACCACCACTTTGCTTTTGGGGTGAATTCCTCCAGGAGCCAGAAAATGAACATAAGAGGAATGGAAATCAACAGGTATAATAAAATCATTATAACTACGATAATTGTTCTGATCATACCAAAATCCTTTCTGTAAATACGGTTATCAAATAGTATATAACGTAAAATCCGCGTTTTCAAGAATACCTTGAACTTAATGAAATGTGCGTTATAATATTGTATACAGAATACAATGATTAACGGCACACTGTATAGCAGTCTTTAAGGAGGGGCGGATATGGAGATTAAAGCAACTGCTAAGATCAATCTGGGGCTTGATGTTGTAAGAAAACGTGAGGACGGATACCATGATGTCCGCATGATCATGCAGATGACCGGCATGTATGACAGAATATCGTTGACTCCGAGGTATGGAAAGCCCGGAATAGTATTTCAGACTAATCTTCCTTATATTCCTGTCAATGAGAGTAATCTTGCCTTCAAGGCAGCGAAAATTCTGATGGATGAGTTCGAAGTCACAGACGGTCTGGCTATTAATCTTCAGAAATTTATTCCCGTGGCAGCCGGTCTTGCAGGAGGGAGTACAGACGCAGCCGCAGTCCTTAAAGCTGTCAATAAAATCTTTCGATTGGGACTTAATGATAATGAGCTCAGAGAACGCGGAGCCAGGCTGGGCGCGGATATCCCATATTGCATCATGGGCGGGACAGCTCTTGCAGAAGGGATCGGTGAGAGACTGACTCAGCTTCCGGATATGCCGGAGTGCAGCATTTTGCTGGCGAAGCCTCCTATAAGTGTTTCGACAAAAGAAGTATATGGGGCGCTCAGAGCGGATTCTATCGAAAAGCATCCGGATATAGACGGGATCATTGATGCAATTAGAGAAGGAAGTCTCAGGGGGGTGACGGAACGCATGGCAAATGTTCTTGAAGACGTCACTGCACCTTCGAGACCGATTATAGGAAAGCTGGAACAGAAAATGATGGATGCGGGTGCTCTGTCAGCAATTATGAGCGGCAGCGGGCCGACCGTATTCGGCATTTTTGACGATGAATCCGCTGCCCGAAAGTGCAGGGACGAATTGCGTAAGAATTATTCGGCAGCCAGAGTTTTTTTGACGAGACCTTGCGGAAATGGAGGAATATGACGTGGGAAGCGACAATGAGATTAACGAGTTTATGCCACTTAGGGAAGTTGTTTTTCTGACTCTTCGAAAATCAATTCTAAAAGGAGAACTTCAGCCCGGAGAACGTCTTATGGAAATTCAGCTTGCCAATAAACTCGGCGTTTCCCGTACGCCGATCCGTGAGGCGATCCGAATGCTTGAGCACGAAGGTCTTGTGGTCATGAAACCGAGGCGCGGAGCGCAGGTCGCGAAGATTACGGTTCAGGAATTGGACGATGTGCTGGAGGTGCGAAAGAGTCTGGAGATGCTTGCAATCCACAAAGCATGTGAGAGAATGACAGAAGAGGATATGCAGGCGATGAGAAAGGCAGCCCGGGAATTCGAACGGGTCGTTAATGAAAACAAAAATGATCTGACGGCGCTGGCGGAAGCTGATGTTGAATTCCATGATACGATTTACCGTGGCACACGGAACCGCAGACTTATTCAGATATTGTGGAATCTTCGGGAGCAGATGTACAGATTCAGGATAGAGTACCTTAAGGATCCGGAAATCAGGAAGACGCTTTCCGATGAGCATAAGGAAATCATGAATGCAGTCGAGACACGGGATATTATGCGGGCTGTGAAATTAATCGGCGATCATATCGATAAACAGCAGAAAGTCATCAAGGTAAGTATCGAATCGATGGAGGATTGAACTGACAGCCGGTTGCCGGTCCTGTTCACATAGAATAAAGATTGAATCGATGGAGGACTTTTGTAATGTCAGAAGAAGTTTCTGATGATTTTAAAGAGGCTGCCCTTATAACTGCAGCGGGGGAAAAAGTTTCGGCGATTTCTCCGATCGGTGTATTTGACTCAGGTCTCGGTGGCTTGACGGTTGCGCGCGAGATCATGAGGAATCTGCCTAACGAAAGAATAGTATATTTCGGAGATACTGCCCGTGTTCCGTACGGCAATAAATCTAAAGCTACAATTGTCAGGTATTCGAGGCAGATCGTACGCTTTCTGAAGACACAGAATATAAAAGCGATCGTAGTAGCATGTAATACGGCTACAGCCCTGGCAATTGATGAAGTCCGCGAGATGGCGGGAATACCTGTCATTGGCGTGATAGAACCCGGTGCTAAAATGGCTGTTAAGGCTACGAAGAACAAGAAGGTAGGGGTCATAGCAACACGTGCCACGATCCACGCGATGGAGTACACCAATGTAATTCATCGAATAGATCCTGAGATAAAAGTGCTCGGACAGGCTTGTCCGATGCTGGTGCCGCTCGTAGAGGAAGGGTGGATACACGATCGGATTACAGATGAGGTCATTCTGCGATATCTGGATGATCTGCTGGAGCATGGTGTAGACACGCTGATTTTAGGCTGCACACACTATCCGCTGCTTCGAAGTGAGATTCGGAAGCTGATCGGTGACAAAATAACACTTATAAATCCTGCCTATGAGACTGCAATTGAGCTGGGTCAGATGCTGACAGAGAAAAATTTGGCAAATGCAACGCCGAGGAATCTGAGTGAACCGCATCCGTATCGGTTCTATGTGAGTGATGACGCGGGCAGATTTACGGATTTTGCAAATTCAATTTTACCGGTGGACGTCAAGACCGCAAGAATCATTCCGATTGAGGAATACTGATTTTGATTTCGGGGCCTGCCGCGCCGGGCAACAGGGAAGTGCTTCGTGCTCTGCGAGGTGCGTCAAGGACGCCGGGGCGTGTTTGATTCCCGGAATAGTTCGTCGAAGATGTTGGAGGAGATATATGAAAAGAGATGTACTTGTCTATATTCGCGGCACCCAGTTTATGATTGATGCCCCGGAAGATGAGAAACAGGAGCCTATTGAGCTCGTCATTCCGGGAACCTATACAATCAAAGACGATGTCGAGCTGATCGAATATGATGAGGTATTTGAAGGATTCGAGAACCTGCCTGCTAAAAACCGTGTTGAAATCAGGGACGGGTCTATAGAAGTTCATAAGACAGGTGCTGCGGAAGTAGATATGGTCTTTGTTCCCGGAAAGCGAAATCTCTCTTATTATACGACACCGTTCGGCACAATTGAGATGGGGATTTCGACGATGGCTGTGAATACATGTCGTGACGATGATAATATCAATATCCGCGCGGAATATGCACTGGCGATGAACAGCGAGCTGGTGGCTGACTGCGTGCTGGATATGAGAGTAGAATTGAAGTGAGATGCTCTTCCTCATATGTTTAGGAGTTCTGTTTCCGAACTGAATTGATCAGTTGATTAAAAAAGCAGCTATAACGGAAGTATCCGTGAATAGCTGCTTTTGCATGTTCTTTATTTTCTCTTTTTCTTAGGTCTGTACTTTTTCTTGGTAGCTTTCTTTGTTCCGGCCGTGCGGGCGGCGTCTCTGTACTCATCTACGGTCGTGCCTTTTGTCTCGGCTCTCAGTTCATCCTGCTTGTCCTGAGCCTTTCCTCTGATTTTGGAGAACAGACCTTTCTTTTCTTCGGGCTTGTCAAGTCCGCTGTGGAGACCGGCCACATCTGTGATGTAAATTCCGGAGACCGTGGCGCGAACTTCTTTCTTGACCGGGATATAATCGAAAATCTTTTCATCCGCTACCATGTTCATGACCCTGTTGCCGGCTTTGACCTTGACGATCGGGAGCTTGCTTCTGCGAAGAAGTTTCGGGGTCTGATCAATGACCTGCTGCGGGAGACCGGATTCTTTAATTGGCAGCCTCTTCTTGTCAATGATCAGCAGCGTTACATTCTGTTTTGCCGCGTCTATCTGAACCTGTTGTTCAGCCTGTTTCTTTTCCAGCCGTCTCCCTATAAAATAGAGTGCGACCAGAATTATTAACAGTATTACCATGATGATAGTTAAAATCTGCCAAATCTGCACTTTCTTATCCTCCGAACCATTTGCTTAACGCGAAATTTCGCTGTCTTTATATAGTATCATGAAATTTTTTTATAGGCAAGGAGGAACTTCTATCGCTGTTCTTTTGCGCAAAAGCACACAATTTGAAAGCAACCAAAGTATTCTATGGGCTTTTTTTTATATGTGTGTTATAGTGTTAAAAGTGTGTATACAATCCGTTTGTTGTCTTCGAACGACATGGAGGATAATGATGGTAACAATTAAGGAACTGGCTAAAAGACTGAATCTCAGTACAACAACGGTATCGAATGTCATTCACGGAAAGACTAAAGAAGTGTCCCCGGCGACGATTGCACGGGTCGAGAAAGCGCTGGTGGAGTATGACTATGTGCCGAATATCAATGCCAGGAATCTTGCTCAGAACAAATCGAAAATCATAGGCGTTGCAATGAAGGGCAGGTCGGATAAGACGCCGAACCTCTTCAAAGATCCTTTCATAGCAGAACTGATAGGCGGAATAGAAAAAGTAGTCCGTAACAGCGGGTATTTTATGATGCTGTACGCTTCGGATGACCTGGGGGAGATCATGAAACAGGTTTCTACCTGGAATGCAGACGGTCTCATCGCATTTGGAATCAGAGAAGAGGACAGCGGGAAGATCCGCGGACGATATAAGAAGCCTATTGTGTGCATTGACGGATACCTGTCCGGTGATCAGCCGGATATGGTCAATATAGGCCTTGAAGATGAGAAGGGAGCCTATGACGCTGTAAAATATCTTATACAGATGGGGCACCGCAGAATAGCATTCCTGTCCGACAGTATGGGAGTGGTGGACAGCGCGAGATTGAAAGGGTTCAGAAGAGCCGTTGAGGATTCGGGAGAGGTCTTCCGTGAAGAAGACTTTGTCGTTCTGAATCCGTGGAAAGACAAGATTGAGGAGAGCCTGAAGGATATCTGCGCAAGACTTGACAATTACACTGCAGTTTTCTGTGTTTCGGATCTGTATGCGGTATCGCTCATCAATGCTATGGAAAATTTCGGCAAGAATGTGCCCGATGACATTTCCGTAATCGGATTTGACGATAATATGCTGGCGAAATTCTTCCGGCCGGGACTCACGACTGTGCATCAGGACATAGAAAGAAAGGGGACATTAGCGGCGGAAACGCTGATTGCCATGCTGAACGGAGAAGCAGTGCCGGAGAGCATTATCCTCGAGACTGAGCTTGTTATACGGGATTCCGTAAGGAATATCAGGCCGTGAATGAACAAATGTAAAGCGAAAAAACAGAGGCTGTCACATGGCCGTGCCGGCACAATATATAGCAGACATTTTTGAATTGCATTTGCTGTATATTGTGGCAGCGTGGCTGATGTGACAGCCTTTTTACTGTACTTTGTTCATGCTTTTGTTATGCTTTTCCCGTCGCGCTGACCGGAGTAGGCCTTCTGCTGTCAAAAACACTGTTAACGTCAAAGAAATTTTCGAAGACATTTGTCTTTGCCTGACCGGAAATCGAGCGCCACATTTGAAGTCCGTCACAGTCAATACGTCCCTGGCGGACATAATCGCTTCTGATCTGGATCCAGTATTCGGTGGAAGCGTCTACATTTGCATAGAAGTTGTAGCCCACGCTCTTGAAGTAGGCGTACTGGTCATTTGTGGAAGCATCATAATCGCGCCACGTACCGATATCCGCACCGTGGGCGAAGATGATAGTATCTGTCTTACCGGTTATATTTGCGACTGTATTCTGCCATTTCTCCTGATCTGTGGAGAGCGTCTCGACGGACTTGTCGGTGACGGAGAGATGTCCCCAGGTATGGCAGGCGAATTCCCAGCCTTCATTCTTGCAGGCGTTTGCGATTTTGGTCGCTTCTTCGACCTCTTTGTCCCAGTCGAAATCGGGATGCGATTCGAGGAAAGCCGCCTGGTCCTGTCCGAGGTTTTCGTGATTCTTATAAGCAATATCCGTTCTGTATCCGAACACGCCGTTGTAGCCGGTCATGGCTGCCATTCCTCTGGCGCCTTTATACGCGCCGTCCGGATGCTCGCGCAGGAATGTGTTGAGCCTGGGAAGGACGTCGTAATCGCCTACGGTAACGTTGCCGTCTTTATCGGTATACTGGATCTTCACAAGTCCGTCTTCATCAATGACCGCTTTATCTCCGTATCCCTTTCCGTCGTAAGAATGATAGTAGCTCCAGTCGTCGATTGAGAGAACGAACGGGTGCTTGTCAGGCGGGAGAAGGAGATTTTTGTTTTTTTCGAACTTAACGGACCCGTCTTCGTTTCTTGTCTCGGTAACCAAATCGCGCATACGGACCAGAACCCAGCCGTTGTCATACATCTGCTGCGTGATCTTATCAAACTCTTCGATAGTCGTCATCCAGGCGTTGTTCCCGCCGATTGTCTCCTCATCCCACAGCGATGTATCGAAAGTCCTTGACGGATCGACAATCAGTGAGTGGTAAAAAATATGAGGTATCGTTGTACACTCTTTCGCTTCGAGGGTGGACTTGACAGCAGTATACTTCGCGATGGCATTTATCAGATCTGAATCTTTATCATAGTTTTCCTGCTGCTGAAGGAGTGCGATCGCACCGTCGTAGTCATAGGACTTGGCAATGGTCTCGGCTTCCGCGATGGCCTCCCGTCTCGCGTTCAGCGCGGCTTCCTCGGCGGCTATCTCGGCTTCTTTCTGCGCTCTTGCTTCTGCGCGTGCGCGCGAGCTGGAGATAATTCCGTTCGCAACGAAGAAGATAGCTATTCCGAGAATGCACAGAAGGGAGGCGATACTGGCAGCTCTGAGCAGGACCATGCGCTGACGTTCCTGCCTGCGCTGTTCGCGTTGCGCCTCAGTGAGCTTTTTCCGGCTTTTGTTGTTCGTTTTGTTTGCCATAAATGCTCCTCCGGTAGTTTTTTGGTGTTTTGCATTCCATGTTACCATATTTGTTCTGATTTGCAAATGAAGCTTTTTATTCTTCATCGTGAGTACAATCTCACGCTCATAATTCGCTGAACATCAGACATCGAGCAGAAGTGGAAAATTCTGTATATGAGTCTGTGACGAGAGGTTTGTATAAAACTTAGATTTTCGCCTGCAAGTATGCTATACTACATTCAGTATAGTTATATGAGTGGAAAGCGGGTTTGAAATAAATGGAGAAAAAGGCTACAACTATTACGATCCAGGCTCTGCAGCGCATGCCGTATTACCTGCACTGTCTGGAACAAGCGCGTGACAACGGAATCAAAACTATTTCGGCAACAGCTATCGCAAATGAATTGATGCTTAATGATGTTCTCGTGCGGAAAGATATCGCAGCCGTCTCATCCACGCAGGGTAAGCCGAAGTCAGGATTTCCGGTTGACGATCTGATTCTGGATATCATAGATTATATGGGATGCAACGACAAGAAGGAAGCGATTGTGGTCGGAGCAGGTTCTCTGGGGCGGGCTCTCCTCGGCAACCATGAGTTCAAGGAGTATGGCCTGACTCTGGTTGCGGCTTTCGATATCAAACCCGAATTGATCGGGAGGGAAATCTCAGGCATACCTGTCCTTGACGCCTCGGAGATGGAGGATTTCTGCAGTTCCCGCAGGATTCCCATCGGTATCATAACGACCCCGGCCGATGTCGCTCAGAGCATTGCCGATTCCCTGTGCAGAGCAGGTATCATGGCGATATGGAACTTTGCGTTGATAAGGTTAAATGTGCCGGATGAGGTTTTGGTCCAGAATGAGAATCTGGCGTCTTCACTGGCCATGCTTTCACATCATATAAGTAAATAAGCCATTTCTTCGGAGCTGCCTTTAAGAGAGCTCTGAAGCGTTTTTAAGGAGTACATTTTGAAGAACATTCTGGAATATCTAGAAAGAGCCGAAAAGGCTCATCCGGACAAGGTGGCCTTCGCCGATCCGGATAAAGCCATCACATACAGGGAACTTATTGACAGAGCAAGGCGGCTTGGTTGTGTTATCCACGAGATCGCCGGAGTAACACGCTGTCCGATTCCCGTCTTCATGGGTAAGAGCGTCGATACGATCAGCGTTTTTTTCGGGACCGTATACGCCGGTTGTTTTTATACCCTGCTTGACACGAAGCAGCCTAAGGCGAGGCTTCTTGACATTCTGGCAGCCCTTGAGCAGGACTTTATCGTCACGAGCCACGAGTACGATGAAGAAGTCGCGGAATTCGGCTATAACGGCCGAATTTATTATCTGGAGGAAATGGAGGCAAATGCCCCTGACGGATTTCATGAAGCCGGTATTCTTGAAAAGATCAGAGCCGAGGCTTTGGATATCGATCCGCTTTACTGCAATTTCACATCGGG
>CAMYVI010000081.1 GCA_947302185.1 uncultured Lachnospiraceae bacterium | reverse complement strand
TCTGGAAAGGGGTAATGAATGGTATATCGCATCGATTTACTAATTATCGGCATTCTTAGCTGTGCACTTCGCATCGATTTATTAATTATCGGCATTCTCAGCTGTGTCCTCGGAAAAAATATAATTTCAGCGGTTTTATAGTTGAACCATGGAACCGAGGTAATTAATTCAATGAGGAATTCAAATTGGAGGAGTGATTTTATGAAAGGTAAGTGGAAAACAGGTAAGAAAATGATAGCCGGTGCCCTTCTGGCTGCATTGACAGTGTCAATGATTTCAGGCTGCGGAGCCTCAGGCCGCAGAACCGTACAGCTTCCGGAAGAATGGATCGAAGAAAAAACGGTTGATACCGGATCGGAATCCGATGTTCCGAAGGATGAGAGTGCAGCAGCTTCGGAAGCGAAGATATCTGATACAGAAACAAATGTGGAAAACGGAGCTTCGGAAGCAGAGTCATCTGATACAGAAACAAATGAGGAAAACGCAGCTTCGGAAGCAGAGCCTTCTGATACAGAAACAAATGAGGAAAACGCTGATCCGGCAGAGTATTACGGGAATGAAACAGAAACAGATAATCCGGCAGAGTACTACGGGAATGAAACAGAAACGGATGATTCGGGGGACATAGTCGCAGATAATTATTATCCCGAATGCTCGCAGAGCGGACTTGCATATAAGGACTTGCCCTTTATACATGAGGCGGTCAGGGATGCCGAGATAGGACGCACAATGAAAATATGGGCGGTCGAAAACGACGAGCTGGTAGAGACGGATTATGAAAGGACGCTGAGACCGAAAACATATTCGTATGGGTCCACACTGGATTTTGTGACTACTGTTAACCTGCCGGTAAATCCGGATGGAGTTAACATTTTCGTTACGGATCTCTTTTCCAATTACGTTACCAGTACGGAATTCGGAAGATGGGTCGCCGGGAACGGGACCGGATACAGTCTTTACATAATAACAACAGACTATAACGGAGACATCTATTTCAGAGATTATACAGATTATAAGAGCATAACTGAAATATGTATCCAGGGCTGCAAGTTCCCGCGCGATCTGCTCGTTACCGTATTCGGCAATGACAGAGAGGTCCGGAAATTTGATAAAAGGTTTAAAGAAGAACTTCCGGAAGCAATCGCCTATGAATATATACACGTTAACAGACCGGATGAACCGGATGAGAAGGATGACGGAATCGTAAAGCTGCACGCTGCTCCATGCTTTGAAAAAAATATTTCCAACGTGAAATATGATGAGACAAATATCTGCTGGGGGCTTTCCGAACAGGAACTGATTGAAAATCTCACCTGGAGCAATACTTTTTCATTCAAAAAATCGGGACTTTCGGCATCGGATGACCGCGAGAAAGTCAGAGCAGTGCTGTATGGCGATACGGATGTACCGATGGAGGCTTCCGGAACGCCGGAGATATCCGTAAAGAAGTATAACTCTAAAGAGAAGTGCTGGGAAAATGACAGGCAGTCTTTCATCCTGAATGTGGAAACTGTCACAGATGTCATGCACGCTTCAGAGAATTCCAAAATAAATTCTAAAGTAGGCGGTGATCTTATTACACCTGCCGAAGGACACGGAGCAATTGTTCTGGCACTTGAGACGAATGATCCGGATAAAGGAACTTATGCGATTGAAGTCAGGCAGAAAGTCCGTGAAATGAAGGAAGAAGAGAATCTGACGGTTTGGACGGACGAATCAGACAATTCGATTATTGAGACGGAAAATTCTGAAGACCCTATCAGAGAATTTGTTGAAAACCAGGCCGGGTACGGTGAATACTATAAGGCCCTTGAGACAGAGTGCAAGGACCTTGGGCATGGGACATACAAGTATTCGGGGTTTAACGGAAATGACAGCGCTCTGGCAAGACTTCTGGACCTTAAAGGAATGGTCGGAGAGCTGACGTCAGCGGGTGCAGGTATCGTGGATCAGGAAATCCGGTTCCGCGTGCTGATAACAATTAATTAACGAGGAGGAGAGGATATGAATTTTTACAGAGATTTCAAAAACGCATTTAGGGTAACTTTGGTTTATCTGCTTATACTGGCTGCGCTGGTCGGGGTTCTTTATATGATCGGCTATAACGCGGGTATCGGAACAGATGAATTCGTACAGGCCATCGGTTTTGTTTTAGCCGAGTTCATGGTAGAGATAGTGGCGTACTATCTGTGGTACCGGCACACGAATAGAGCAATAGCCGGTGAAATCTTCAACGACGAGATGGTGCGGATTGCTCACGAAGCCGGAACTTTACCTATGGTAGTATCGCTGGTTCTTTCAGGAGCAATAGCAGGAATTGCTTTACTCGGTGCTTCAATGGGTTATGTATTTGCTGATTTGGACAATATGGCTTTCGTAGCCGTGGCTGTTTCGGCAGAAGCGATTATCGGTAACATTCTTTTGATCCTGTTTATTTACCCGGCAGTGGGTTTTGCGGGACCGGGCAGAATATCCGGGCAGTATTGATGAAGGGGGTGAGCTAAATGGCAATTTGGAACAGACGTTCAAAGAAGGCAGCAGTGAGGGCAGAGGCAGAAGGGCACAATGGAGGACAGAAGTACAATTATATTATTTTCGCAGGAGGCTCGGGAGCCATGGCCGGCGTTTCGGCCATGCATATGTACGAATCTCTGAAGATGTATAACGGCCGGTCGGATCCGCTGGTCCACACCGTATTTGAAACGATGGATCAGGGCGGTAAAGTAATGGAGACTCTCTCAAAGATGGCGGTTTCCGAGAATCTCTGGGGGAGTTCGGCGGTACTTCATAAGAACCTGAAACTGGCAGATCTCATTAAAAATGAACTGGATGTAAAAGAGCACTTTGACCTGAAAACTCTTTATCCCGAATGGGAGAAAGGAAGCCCGTTCCTGAAGGATACTGTTATAGAACTGGACCTCGGACATGGATTTCATCAGCAGATGAGTCTCGGATCCTTTTTGACAGGGCTTATGTTCAAATGCGCCATGTCATCCGGTGAGGATCAGGAGTGCGGATACAGAGCGATTATTGATCGTGTACTGGGGGCGACAGAAAGCGATTGCGTGATGGTTATTTTCATCGGATCACTGTTCGGCGGGGAAGGCAGAACCGTATTGAGCGATATGCCGGAAAGACTGTTTGAACGCTGCGTCGCAGAGTATTGTGAAAAGAATAATGTTTCACAGGCAGAGGCAGAAAGCATGGTTAAGACTCGTCTGAAAATGGCGGAAATACAGATCGGTCCCTGTTACAAATACCCCAAATCGGAAATGCTCGGAAACGATGTCTCCGATCTGGCAGCCGGTGCACTCAGAAATTTCCCGAAAGAAACGGAAGATGTACTTGACCGGATTTACTATTTTGACAGCAACACATGTCCGGTTCAGGCTGAGAAGTCAGCGACCGGAGCACAGCAGACGAATCATCACCACTTTATTGAAGTTTTGATGTTTGCAGCCATAAAAGACTTTTTCAGCTCAGACAGTGCTGTATTTATGACAGGTAATAACAAAATCTATATACCGAGGTATTCGATTCCGGCACAGTCAGGTAAAGTACAGAAGATTACATGGGATACTCTGGAACCGTTTGATGAATACAGAAAGGCACTGCTTACGAGACTCCGCTTTGATGCTTTTCTGATGTATGTGATTCGTCCGCAGATTTTCAATGGAAGCGGTCAGGTTATCGGTGCAGATCAGTATGCCCGGCTGACTATTGTCTCCAAAATGTATGGAATGACCGGGAATAAATTGAAGAAAAAGCTAAATCATGATTCGGATGCCCTGGAGAATCTGCAGCAGGCTATCGAGAAACTGGCCGCAATAATCAGACGGGAAGAAATGTTCGTCGAATGGCTCTTCGATATAGCGGTCACCGGCAAAGACTGGCAAATGGCCGCACAGAACGGACAGAAAGAGGATGCATCAAGTGATACGGAGCTCGTAAAGATTACAGAGATCCTGAAGCTGATCAGAAAAGATACAGTTAAACTGGACACATATGATCTGGACGATTTGACACGTATCGAGAGCAATAAGATCCAGACCGGAAGAAGGCTGATCGATGTATATGACACTGTCAAATGCAGGCATAATGGTCAGCCGAGAGACATTCTGGAGATAATGAAAGACTTCTATGATAAGTGCAGATGCTGAGAGGAGGATAAAAGTATGTTAAACAGAAAAAATCAAGATGTGAAGACATTAATGGCTTCCGGTCATGCAGAAGGAAACAGATTATTTATCGGCTTTTCAGGTGATCTCAGAAGACTGTCAAACATGATCGATATTACCGATAAACCGGATAACACCGCCAATATCGAAGCTCCGTTCGGTGAATTACAGAGATTCATTAATATCTGGAACTCCGGCGAAGACCTGATATCCAGGGATGTCAAAAGAACGGAGCAGCAGCTCGCTCTTATGATCCGGCTGATAGGGGCACCGTATTCTGATTACCATATTGAGCCGGTGTTGTTTTCGTATAGTGTTGAGGGAATGAATGCATCTCCTCAGGCAAAGAAAAATAAACAGATAATCCATAACGCGCTCATAAAGCACAGCAGAAAACAGCGCGGTTACTGCGAGGATCCGGATCATATTGTTCTGATATACAGAGTTGCCGGAGACGAACGCAGCCTGATCGGTATTTATGAAGCAGAGTCGGGAATGCCGGTTCCGTCTGCTAATGCAGATCATACAATATGCGGAATGTCGGTAACAGAGTATCTTGATAAGAATCCGGAGATCTGCGAGCGCCTTCGCGTGTATCTCACTATGCTTAGATTCAATAAGAAAAGCATGGCTGATCAGGACTACCGATATGAAAACGTCGTGAAAAGACTTGATGGTCTGATTAATTCGAAGTACGTAGGAGGTCCCGCTGACTTAGAGACAGTGGAGAAGTTTAAGGGGGAACCGATACAGGTATTACCGGAGCATGTCGAAAAGTATATCAGAATCTGCACGCCGGGGATGGATCCGGGGCTTGCATTCGGTCATCTCGGAACTGCAGAGGACTCACCGCTTCTTAACAATATATCCGTAATGTACTTTGAAAATGACACTGAGCCTGTTGCGGGAACAGTGAAATATTATGCCGCAGAGCGGGGAGAAGACACAGAACACACCAGGATACTTCTTCCTCCGATTCGACCCGTCGACGGAAACGTCAGGGTAGATTACCATCAGGAACAGGACTGGATCCGAGTTACCGCATATATCGGTTCAGATGGTTCGACATCTGTTTTTCAGAAAATTTATTCATCTGCCGGGAAAGCATATAATCACGTACGGCCATCTCATATTATTGAAATGTATCCGGGCGTTCCGGATGCACTGGTCACAAAGCATCTGTATTATGAGATGCCTAATACATCCGGCAGTGTGAACGAAATCAGTTGCGAATGGGATATGCTCTCGGACGGCCGGGGGAATGCAGCGGAGGTACGGTCCTCTCAAAAAGCAATCAAATGCAATATCTATGAAAAGGCCGGCAGATTAAAGCACATAGCACTAAAGGAGAAAAACAGCGGTAATATACTGGGGACTATCTTTATGACTCCGAAAAGTTTTAATCAGGTATCGGGTGATTCAGGTAATAAAGTAACGGTCGCTATAGATAACGGTGCCTCGACGAGTGTACGTCTGGTGGAGAAAGATGCTGGGCGGGGACCACTTGAATATAAAGGACTTGCCGGTCCGGTGACACCTTGCGGTCAGTTATCCCTTGAAGAGTTGGAACTGTCTTTCGTGAATTCTTTTTCGGGAAATGAACAGAGCTATGAGTCTATGATCCAGACACACAGCCTGAAAGGAAGTCTTACAGCTCTCGGAACGCAGGACAGGCTTTTCAGCATGAAAGGAGAAGAATACTACAGATTGTTCAGCGGAGACACAAGGAGCATGACGAGTCTTAATGACCGGTTCGGTCTTATGGCGTATCCGAAGACTGTCATGATGCGTTTGAATCTGTCCGACAGTGCAAGCAGATCCTATAGAGACGGGTATAAGAAGCAGGTTGCACTCGGAATCCTTACAACCGTCATGGCTGAGGCAGTGAAGGGTTACGCTCCTGCTTACGGAAACCTGAAGATAGACTTGGCGTATCCTAACAGCGGTCACGGGAATATCGGTTCCGATGCCGTGAAAAAAGTATATCAGCAGGCAGTTGCACTGGTGAATGATTTTCTGAGTCCGACCAATCAGCTGACATTCGGAAAGAACGTCTGTCTCCGGTCTGAAAGCGAAGCGGCTGGCTACTGGCTTAAAAAGAGCAGAAACGGGCTTAAAGGGGTACCTCTGGTTGTTGACATCGGTCATTCTACTACTGATGTAGGTTTTTATGTAAATAACTGCTTATTCTCAGCGTCCGTACCTTGCGGGGGTGATGAGATCACAATCCAGACAATAGCGGATGTTTACGGGTCTGAAGGAAGGATAGAGGATCTTCTGAAATGTTTCAGCGACGTCGATGATAAGAACAGGGACGTCATAAGCGATGCACTTCGGTCGTCTGTCAGAGGCAAACAACCGGGGATCAGGCTTCGCGATACGGCAGGTTTTCCGATTGTTCTCATGCATATGTTCGACAGTTATCCTTTCTCCAATACAACAGTTAACCCTGACCCGTATCAGGTACATATGCAGAATCTTACCGGCTTAAGGCTCCATATGATTCTTCCTGCGATTGTTCAGGTCATCAGAATGGCCTGTGAAAAGCAGGCGATTTCCCTGGGACAGGGTATAGAAATCGTGTTTGCCGGTAAAGGTGCAAAGGCAATCCGGAATACAGGTTCGGGATTTCAGGATATGTTTATCAGTGAGATAAGCAGCCAGCTGCAGTGTATGAACATTGCATATAAGGGAAAAATAAGTATTCAGAATCCTGCAGATGATGCCAAGATAGCTATAGCGGAAGGTATGTTGGATCTTGATCAGGCAATCACCGTCGGGGCTAATATTCAGGTCGTGGACGTTAACGATCCGCTGCACGCTTACATCTCTCTTCTCTATGACGGCGATAAGGCTGGTATCGAAGAGCGGGAAAAGATGCTCGCTGAACTGAGGGATGACGCAACAACGATTGACGTATATGAAGATGAGAAAAGAATTATCGTCCACGATGCCTTTTTAAAAATGGTCGAACAATACACACTTGATCAATTCCATGAGGATTTTAATTCTTTCGGTCATTCCGAAGGAGAGTTCGCCCGGGAAGACAGTCAATTATACAAGTTTATCCGGGAGAATTTTTCTCCGCTGCTTGACAAAATCAGAACAGATTATGAAGCATATGTAATGTCTCTTCCCCAAATGGAGAGAGAGCAGATCTCTGCGGCACTGATCAGTATCGGTTGTGAATTGCTTGCACAGGTTAATGGACAACAGTCACAGGGTGAAACCTGAAACCGGTTAGGGAGGTGCTGAATATGAGAATCAGGCTGAATGAATCAGCTCTGCGGCCGGGACCGATTATAGTCCTGGCTGCGGAGACGGACGGTGAAATAAATAATCCGAGTGAAGATGGGAATACGGGAGAAAACCAGGGAAATGGAGAGATATCCGGAGATAAGACAGCTGAAGAAGGTCAGGTTAGCGAGGGTAATTCTGAAGAAATAGATAAGGAAGAAAGTCCGATAGCTGCCGAAACGTCGGCTGAGCGGACGGCTGAGACCGGTCGAAGTAATCAGGAGAGTGTTGTTATTGTGGATACCGGTCTGCTGAATCAATATAAAAACATAGTTTCACAGATGCGGTTTAATAATTTTCTTTTTATGATTTTGATTGCGATCCTGCTGATTCCGAGATTCGATATGAAAAGAAGGATCAGAGCGGTAATGCGCGGAGGAAAATATCAGGAACATAAGAAAGAAAGGAATAAGAAACGGGACAACAGTCAGAGTGAAGATAATGAAGAAGAACAGAGCGGAGGAGATGAGAATGAGGATTCTGACACTAATGGATCTGACCCGAGCAGGTATGAAAATAATCAGTGGGCAGATCCACCGGCGGATAAACCGGAAACGAGAAATGAGAAAACGACAAGTTCAACGTCCGATTACGGAACCAAAAACGGCTTTACTAATATGCAGAGGATAAATCCCGAGAAGCGGTATCTGACCGTGGATAACAGAACAGTCATGGGAAATAATGCACTCCTGCGAAAAAGCGGCAACGGGAAAGAGTACTATATCCTTTCGAGCGGTAACAAAGTCGAACCGGCTCCTAAACTGATGAACAGGCGGGATAATATCGCATTCTTTGTAAACAAAGGGGTTGATATTCTGTTTGATTTGAAACAGGGAGATGAAAATCTTTTTTATCTCCAAAATGAATCCCCGGAAAGTAAAATTATTTTAAAAGAGCTTCTGGAACCTGCTCAGGTAAAGCCATCCGGTCAGGAGTATACTCTGTCAAAGAAAGGTACTTTGCTTGTGGAGGTCAAATGAAGAAAATGAATACTGACCGTGATGAAAGAATGATTGGAGGTGATGAGGAGTGGGGGCGCAATATTATTGCGCTCCCCGGTTCTTATCACAGGGAAATGGGGCTGAAGTGTCAGGCACAGGCGCTTTGCAGATGCAAGGGCAGCAAAGAGGTAATGCTGGTGGCGGACGGAAGCGGCAGTGACGATATAAATGTCACATGTGTGGCAAGGATACTGGGGATTCTTGCAGAGTATATGTTGGATCATTTTGATGAAATATGCAGGAAAGAGAACAGAAAATGTGCCGATGCTATATTACTTACAGCTATAAAGGTAATCGGTACAATGATGGAAAAAGAAAACAGAAAAAAAGAGGACCTGGGATCAACGCTGATGGGAGTGTGTATTGATAAAGAAAGCAATCGTTTCTGTTATGTTCATTTAGGAGATGGTATAATTGCATATGGAAAGAAAGATGATGAAAATGAAAAGCAAAGAGTAAGTATATTATCTCGTCCCGTCAACGGGAGAGAATCGAATCAGCGGATGTTTACAACATCCGACCGGGCAGGTCAGATGATCAAACTGTCTTCAGGAAGGTTGAAAGGCATCACAGGCTTTATGCTGCTGACGGACGGAGTGTACAACGAAAGATGGGGCAGCTTCAGCATAGAGAAAATGTTCGTAAAAGTATGTAAAGGCTCTATACGAATGGTCGAAAATCAGAACGATCAATGTGTTGCCGCTATATTCAGACGGTAAAGGACCTGACCTGCAGCAGATCAACTATAGCTACAGTTAGAAAGGAATTGCAATGAGTAACTCTGAAAAAGCAGGCAAAATATCTGCAGATCAGAAAGCAGAAGCGGAGAGCATGCAGTCTCTAAAGACTGTTGCACTTCAGAGAATAGCCAGGGAGATCCGACAGATATATTCAGATCCGAGAGATATTAATCTGTATTCGGAACAGAAGGAATGGAATGTCGATGAAATATTGTGCGGTGGAGATGTCAGGCCGTTTTTTGATTCGATTGCAAAACTTTCAACGTTGTCTGCTGCCAGAATTATGCTCGTGTATCTGATGCGCGTCAACGGAATTGATGTGGGGACGGATGTTTCTGAGGAGGCAATCCGATTTGTAGATTATTCTGACGAGAAGATCATAACGGACTATCTTGATAACGCAAAAGTGAAAACAGAAAAGTCCGGACAGTTTGGACCTGCACCGAAAGATGTTCTCTATGCAGTGTCAGAGAGAACAAGAGAAGTGTGCCGAACACAGGGGTTTACATTTCGCGACAGCGGCTACAGAAGCTGGAACAGATTGTTTGCTGCTCTTTTGAAGAATCCGGATCTGTCACTTTTGACAATACCTGCGTTCGCATACCGGATGCCCAGAGATGTATGTGAGTTATTCATGCAGAAAGCGATGCGCCGGGATTATTTTAATCTATATGACCGGGAAGAGCTCCTTATATGGATCGTTCTTGTATATTCCGATCCGACTGACAGCTATTTTGATAATTATCGTAGTCTGTGTGCGCTGT
>CAMYVI010000080.1 GCA_947302185.1 uncultured Lachnospiraceae bacterium | reverse complement strand
AGTCCTTAGTTTGCTCTGGATTTTTGTCAGGCTTAACGGAGTGTGTCCCCGAATTCCCGTTTACGGAGCGCCAGGCCCTATTTGACCGCGCTGCATTGCGGGTACTTCCGAACGCTCTCGTCGCCGAGACTCTTAGTTTTTCTCTCTCTTCGTTAAACGCTTTAGTCTCTTCGAGCCGGCGTTTTTCTTCCTCTTCCTCCGCTCTGGCATTCTGTTCCTGTTTTATTGCCGCCTTCCTCAGAAAATTCAAAGGCTCATCTTCCTGCCCCGCAATTTGGCTGTTCTGAAAAGACTCCGCCGAGTCATCAGATTGCTTTTCCTTTACGTCAGATATATTCTTTCGCTTCAATTCCGGATTGATATCATCAATCGATGTATGTTTGGAGCTGTCAGTCCCTGCGAGTACCCTTCTTACAGGTGTTCCGCATACCAAACAGAATTCCTCTGTCCCCGAAAGCTCAGATCCGCAGAACTTACAATACTCTTTGTTCGGATCCTGCCTGAACGCTCTTTTATTAACAGCACCGCAAATCGGACAAAACCCCGCATCGGGGTCAATCATCTCTCCACAGTACTTACAAGCAACTTTTATGTCCATAAATACCCCTGTTTATTACATTCTGGTATACACGGCACCTATTTTATCAGAAACATCGTGGTTTCTCAATAGTTTGAAATAGTTTGCAGGGTTTTGCTTTTTTTATGAATTCAACGAATTAACTTGCGAAATCAGATATTATAAAATATAATGATGCATATTGTATTTTCATACAATAAGTACAATCCTTTTGTAAATAACTCACAATGAAACCCGGACACCGAGAGATTTTCCGGAGGATCAACTTACCGGAATTCAGAATCAATATGGATAAAAAATATTTCTTTTTTGATATCGATGGAACCCTGACAGACCTGAATACAAAAAAAATCATTCCCTCGGCGCAGGAAGCCGTAAACAAACTTCAGGATGCAGGACATTTTGTTTCAATCTGCACCGGACGGGCATTATATAAGTCCGAACCGTTCCGAAAAGCACATAATTTTGCAAATATGGTCTGCAACGGCGGGCACGGCATAGTTCTGAACGGAAAGCTGATTTCAAATGAACCGATTGACTATGAAAAGAGTCTGGCCATCTATAAGCAGGCTGTATCACTCGGATACGGAGTTCTCGTAGCAGATGAAGACTCGGAAAAAGTCTGCACAAAAGACTTCAAGTTCTACGATCAGGTCGGTCCCCGCAGAGAGCCGACGATATATGTAATTGATGAACATTATGACCCTGAAGATAAAGGCGTCATCTATAAAATGTACATTTCCTGCCCTAAAGAAGAGGAGAACAGGCTGACCCTCCTTGATACTGTAGGCCACATGCGATTCGTGCCGGAATATATTATGCTGCAGCATGACGATAAAAAACTGGGAATTATGAAGATGCTTGAATTAGTAGGCGGTGACCCCGGAGATGTTGTTGTGTTCGGCGATGATACAAATGATCTCGCGATGTTCGATGAGCGGTTTTACTGTATAGCTATGGGAAACGGAAAAGACTCGCTAAAAGAAAAAGCCGATTTTGTCGCAGAAAAAAACACTGACGACGGAATTTACAAAGCCTGTAAATTACACGGGTGGTTCTAACTGCTTCCGGGTAAAAAGGAAGCTGATTCACCCTTGCGCGGCACATCAGGAACGCCTGGATGTTCTTGATAACGGTAAGTCTCTGACTCTTTCACAAGGAGGATACCTCATGCACACAGATACAGAATGCATCATAAATAATAATGCGGACTCTCCGTCAGTTGCTGTCTCTGTACTCGTTTTTACCACAAAAAAAAATATCCTCCGGATTGCATTGATCAAATGCCCCGAATCTCCCTATCCGGACAAGTGGTCACTGCCTTGCACATCCATTCGTGTCAGCGAAACCGGAGATGAATCTGCTCTGAGATGTCTCAAGGATAGTACGGGAATAACAGACGTAAGCTTAGAGCAGCTGTATACCTTCTCCGATGTGAATCGCAATCCCAATCTCAGGACCATTATGATCAGTTATATCGCTATGGTCTCCGAAAATACGGTTTCCTATCACAGGGGAATCGGAGAAAACGCTGCAACGCTTTTTGACATTGTGCGTTCCGGAGACGGGTTTTATCTGCAGGCAGACACTGATGACGGCGTGATAAAGCTCCGCGACCGCGACCTTCTCTATGACCACGCACAGATGATCGGAACAGCGCTTGATCGTATGGCCGGTAAAATCGACTATACGGAAATCGGATTCAGATTCCTGAATAATACAGAACGCTTCACTCTTACAGAACTGAGACTCATTTATGACGCAGTCAAAGGCACAAACAGCGATGTGGGTAATTTCCGGAGATTCATAAAGAACCGTTATATCTCGACAGGCAAAGTCGTAAACAACCTTGATGACCGAATGGAAATGGAACATGCCGGAAGACCTGCTTCGACATTCCGCTATATTGCGGATAAGAAAAAAGAATAATAGGGTAGAGGGCGGCTTTCGCCGTCCTCTACCCTATTATTCTTTCTTGAATCCTCACTTGAATTTTCTCTTGATTATATTCGTCTGTGATTAATCATACTGGCAAGATATCCTGCACCAAATCCATTGTCGATATTGACAACACTCACGCCGCTGGCACAGGAGTTCAGCATAGACAGAAGTGCTGATAAACCTCCGAATGAAGCTCCATACCCCACACTGGTCGGGACCGCTATGACCGGGCAGTCCGACAGACCGCCAATTACGGAAGCAAGAGCCCCCTCCATGCCGGCGATAGCAATGATTACTTCCGCTGACATAATTTCCTCCCGGTGTGCCATCAGTCTGTGGATACCGGCCACGCCCACATCAAACAGCCTTGTGACACGATTCCCGAGAATTTCCGCTGTCTTAGCAGCCTCCTCTGCAACGGGAATATCACTTGTCCCTCCGGTCGCTACAATTACGTCTCCGATTCCATCGGGCTCGGGAAGCTGTCCCACAATTCCAACTCGGCTTAGCGGATCGTAGTTAAATGCCGCGGCTAAGTCATTTCCCTTTTTTCCGAGAAAGTCGGTTCCGGTTCTCTCGGATCCCGCGACGTTGCTGACGGTTTGAACCGAATCAGCCAGACATTGTCTGACTTTCTCAGCCGCTTCCGCACTCATCCTTGTAATGAGAATTCTCTTCTGCCCACGCTGTCTCATTACTGTTACAATCCCGGCTATCTGTTCCGGCGTTTTACCTGCGCCGTAGATGACCTCTGCCGCGCCTTGCCGGATTGCACGGTGGTGATCGATCTTTGCATATCCGAGATCTTCAAATGGCGCCAGTTTCATAGCTTTCATCGCGTCTTCGACTGCAATTTCACCGTTTCTCACGCCTTCCAGCATTTGTTTTAATTCTTTTTGTTCCATAACAGCCTTCTTCAGTTTTGTGTCTCATCCGTATTCAGAATGTCCCGTACCTCGCGCACACTCATACCCTGCTCTCGAGCGATGGCTTCCACATCATCATATTCCCACTTATATCTTTCAACGCCGTAACCGCTGCAGACTTTTCGCCTGACTGTTCCGAGAGATGTCTTTACACTTTCCTCTGTGCGCTCCAGAACGTATCGTTCCGCAGGAATGACACGTATTCCGATAGTACTGGTCAGAGCAAATATCCGTCTCACCATCTCATCCTTCCTGTCCGGATCCGTGAGTACATGAAGGATAACACCCGGTCTCTCTTTCTTCATCTGGACCGCAGCCGTGAATACCTCACGCGCTCCGGATTCGAGAAGGCGCTTCACCGCAAATCCGATTTCTTCTCCGGTCATATCATCGATATTGGAAATGAGCTCAATAATCTCATCTCCGTTAACAGGCTCTGTATCCTCGTCACGCTTCTTTTCGCTCTTCCATTCCTCTCCAAGCAGAGCTCTTACGCAATTCATCTGAGAAAATTCCTTTTTTCCCATACCGTAGCCAATTGACTTTATCGTCATTACAGGCATGTCCCCGAAAGTGTCCGCGAAATATTTAATCAGAGCAGCTCCGGTCGGAGTACAGAGTTCACCCTTAATACTTCCTCCGTAAATCGGTACATCTCTTAAAATATAAGCAGTTGCAGGTGCAGGCACAGGCATGATACCGTGTGCGCAATGCACGTGTCCGCTCCCGACATGAACCGGCGAAGCAATCACACAATCCGGTTCAAGCTTCTTCATGAGAAGACACACGGCCGTGACATCAGCTATGGCATCCATCATTCCTACCTCATGAAAATGGATTTCCGCCACCGGTCTCCCATGAGCATGACTCTCCGCCTCTGCTATCATATTATAGACGGCCATAACGTCTTTTTTTATGCTTTCATCGATCGCAAATCCTTCGACAATCTGCTCAATATCATGCATTGATGTGTGATGATGGTAATCATGACCGTGGTCATGCGCGTGGTCGTTGTCATGTCCGTGTCCATGATCATGGCCATGGCCATGCCCGTGCTCATGATCGTGGCCGTGCCCGTGTCCATGCTTGTGGCAGTGTCCGTTGCCATGCTCGTGCTCATCGTCATGGTCATGCCCGTGGCCATGGTTGTGCTCATCGTCATGGTCACGGCTCTGCTCATCGTAGTGCTCACCGCCTTCTTCGACCCCATGTATCATCACCCGCATATTACTTCCGCGGATTCCGCTCTTCAGCACTATCTCTCTGGAAATTTCTACGCCCGGTATCCGTAAGTTATTTAACTCCGCAATAACACTCTCCTGCTCTTTTTCCGGCAGAAGCTCAAGAAGAGCCGCGGTAAGCATGTCGCCGGCGGCACCCATACCCAAATCCAAGTACAATGTTTTCATAATATTCTCCTACTTCAATCGAGCGGGAAACCCATGAGCTTCAGCTCATGGGCAGTTGACGATTCCCTTCTGATTCTGACAAATGTTTCAGTTCCAGCCCCTCTTCTCAGGCTCCAGCGTTCCTGCCGCGGTATAAAGCAGGGCGTTTAAAATTGCAACGGCAACAGTACTCCCGCCTTTTCTCCCTTCAGCCACTATAGCGGGAATATCGTGGCGCCGGCAGGTATTCCAAATTTTTTCCTTCCCCTCGACGACATTGACAAAACCTACCGGCACGCCTATTACAAGCGCCGGTCTGAGGCCTTTCTCAATCTGCTCGGCAATTTTATAAAGTGCAGTAGGTGCATTACCTATTGCAAGTATAGCTCCCGGATATTTGACCGCAGCATATTCCATGGCACTGACAGCTCTCGTTGTACCGGCTGCCTTCGCCCTTTCAGCGACATCAGAATCCGCCATAAAACAGTAAGCTTCGCAACCCAATTTTGCAAGGGACGGTCTGCTTAGCCCTGACAGGGCCATATTGGTATCCGTAATAATCGGCGTATGTGACAAAAGCGCTTTCACTCCACATTCCGCGGCATGTTCCGTGAAGACCAGATTCCCGGCAAAATCAAAATCGGCTGTCGCGTGGATAACTCTCTTCACGACAGCCTCGTTTTCCCCGGTAATGTGAATTCCGGCCTCCGAAAGCTCGCGCGTGATGATCTGCATGCTGGTCGTCTCGATATCCGAAGGTCTTGTGTGCTTCAATGTCTCACCTCTGTAAACCTGAAACAATATCAGGTACACCTATAATCACGACTATTCCGCAATCGGCGCCATCTTCATCAGAATCGAGTCGACACCGCCGTCCTTTACTTTGTCCATTCTGATATGGACACTCTCATCGACTAACACAAGTGCGGTATCATCATCATATACATAGATGAACGGTTCAATGTCGTTGAAGTTTGTTATATACTCGGTGGTAACACGATCCAGATAGTGTTCCAGCGCTTTCTGGAAATCTTTATCTGACAGAGCCATCATAATTTTTTTGGAATCCGAATCATTCTTACCGCTGCATTCCTTTTCAAATGCCTCAAAGACATCATCCCAGTCATCCCAACATGAATCGACTTCTCTCCACTTTCCGTCAATCTTGACAATACTCCATGCGTGCCCTCCGGCCGTGGCCTGATCGTCACCCGCCATACCGCATAAGAAAACCGCTTCAAGACCGGCCTGCTGGCAGAGGTACACATATGCCAGTGAATAACCGTCACAGACACAGGTATTTTTGTCTCCTCTGCTGTTGGCTACGAGAGCTCCGTATGCGCTGTGCGCCAGGTCATCGCTGATATTTTTTTCCAAAACTGTCTCATCATAGGATACCATGTCGATCAGTTTATCATGAATAGCGTCGGCTATCTCCAAATCACTCTTTTTCAGGTCAATATCTTTGAGGAAATTTGTCGCTGCATCATTAAATGCTTTCATGTCCTTCTCAAAGTTCTTGTAGGGCTCCGAAAATCCGATATAGAGAATACTCTCCCCGTTATTGGTAAAATCACCGATCGCAAGATAATTATTAGCATTTGAATACAACCAGAACAGCTCAGGATGATCATACATAAGCGCGTAGTATGCCGGAGAAATTACGTCGCTGTAAAACTTATCATCCGGTTTTTGATACAGTGAAAACGCAGCTATATTGTTGGTATCTGTCGGATCTTCAGATATCATAAGAATCGTATCGTAAATTGCCTTCTGATCCTCATCCAATTTATTGTAATAATAAAAATTCTTAGCATTATTTACAAGCAGACTGCCAATCGAGGGTGTATAGGCACGCATAGCGCGGTCCATCTCAGCCCCTTCCTCCTCCGTAAGCTCTTCCGGTTCCGGTGCCTTGAGGTCTACTATCAAATCTCCTGAAGGTCTTCCGTGCTCCGCCATAATGGTCGATACTCTTTTCGTAAAAGAGTTTTCCTCAATCTGAGCAGTATCGGGGTCAGAAATATCCTCTGCTGTGACCGCTGAATCCGCAATCGACCCGACTGACTCTATTGCCTCGTTCTCGTTTTCCGCTGCTTTCTCCTCCGCTGTCGATTCCACTGAAGCTCCCGACGGCGCCGTGCTTCCCCCGCACCCCGTCATGAGGCTCAATACCATCATTGCTGATAACAGACCGGATATCACTTTCTTTTTCATCTTTTCCCTCCTTTTAGATGTAATTTAATTATACTGGTTTCATTTTTCACATTCATCATAGACCTGCGTCAAGTGAATCCCGCTTCAGAGACTGAATCAGATTCTGTAGAGATCTGTACGCTCCGAAATTCTATTTTGTGCAGCATCATTTTCATCGAAATCAAGCGAACTCTTGTCACGTATCTCTACATTACCGAGTATTCCCGCAGATTTCCCGCTACTCTCTTCAGATTCATCAGCAAGCTCCCCCGATTCCTTATTGACATCGCCTGAATCTTCAACCGAATACACATTTCCCGAATTCTCTGCCGCTTTCCGGTTCATGAACAGCACCGCGCAGACCAATATCAATATAAACGCTGCTATTATCAATACCTTCTTCATCATTCTCTCCTCCGGTTTTACTGCTTTAATCCCGGGTCATCCAGAACAGCACTGTCCTCTTCACCTGATGCGGTGATTACGGCTACACAATCCTCCAACGGCAGATAATACTGTTTACGGGTAAAATTCTGGTCATTGGCAATGAAACGGAAGGTTCCTTTTTTAACACTTCTTCCGCCGAACTTCACGTCCTCTGACTCAGTCTCCACGTTACTATACAGTGTTCTGCAGACAGATTCATACGTATTATAGAGATTTTCCGTATATTCTTTACCGGCCTCTTCGTATGCACCTGTATTACAGGGATATAAACGTATATCTATCATTGTATCATAATTATTGTTGATAGCGGCAAAAATGTAAATCGGTGTGTCCTGTAAAAGAATTTCTTCAGCAGATCCACCGTTATAAGATATCAATTCTTCATCTCTGCAGAAATGCCATCCTTCCGGCAAGATCCACTCCATTCCGATTGCTTCGTTAGTGTATCGGTCCGCACTGTAGGAGCCTATATATTTCTCTGCAAATTCAGCCCTTCTTCTCCCGACAGCCTGCTCATCTACATCCAAATAATTCTTGTTATCATTTTCTTCGTCATCATAATAAACAATATCAATTTTCTCTTCTTTTATGTCTGACTTTTTCACAGGCTTCATAAAAAATCTGATAGATACCAAATTCTCATCTGCATGCAGCATGTCGCCCTCAATGCGGTATTTCGACTCCCCGTAACCCGTTGAAGTAATCACCGGTTTCAAACCGTCTCCTCCGGACAGGCTTTCTGTACTGTTCAGATAATCGCATACAGCCTTCGCCCTGGAAACTGTAAACGACTGATTATTTTCAATATGTTCAATTCTGGCATAGGTCCCGATCTCTATTTCTTCGATATCGTCGTATTTTTTCAGCGCACCGGCATACCTGGAAAAAATGTCCTCAATCAGTTTTTTTCCATCATCCGATAATTCAGCTTTTCCGTAACTGAAAACATCCGGCCAGCGGAGATATAATGTTCCGTAGTTATCATAGGAAATATCAGAATCCGCCGAGAATTCTTCGATTATCGACCCGGCTATATCCTCCCTGTTACTAATCGTTACATCGCAATCTACCTTAGAAAAATCAGGCAGTCTGTCATCTTTGACGTTATACTCTGCATTCCCTGTACAGTAATCCGATATATAGCCTGTGAGGTCTCTCAGTATCTCTCCGTCAGTTTCCATCACCAGTACTTCTGTCGGATATGAATCAGCAAACCCTTCAAGTACTTTCGCACCATAATCCTTGAATTCATAATCAGACGGATAATTACGTCCTTCAAGCTGAATCATCATTGTAGTATCGTTAACCGGATGTAAGTTCAAAAATTCCTGCAGTTCCTCTTTAGTAGTCACTCCACAGGTCGCCGTATCGTCGCCTATGAGAAAATTCAGTTTCTTTGATATACCTCCCGAACTGTCATCACAATGATACCAGCATACTATGCAAGCGCTAAGCGGAAGAGTTGTATTAGTCGGATTAAAGACCCTCACATCAAAGTGTGCGGTTCGGAAAATGAGTTTAAATACCGGGCTGACACCTCCTGAAGGTATTCTGCTCATCTCGGTATCGACATTTGTTCTGTATCCGTTTTTGATGAGCTGATCTACAGATTGCTGCAGAGGACTGCCCTTTTCTCGTCCGGTTACTATAAATTCATTGCCCAGAGCATAACTTGTAACACTCTTACTCAGGTACTCATTCCCGGAGTAATATACAACAACATCTTGTTGATACATCATTTTTTCATCGCCGGACGGCAACGTCAGACAGGAATCGGAATACCAGTAACTGTCATACACGAATTCCTCCCCCTCATCTGTAACAACCGAAAAATCACCATCGTCACCGAAAGAATACTTCATCGGTATCTTCATGTCATATAAAGTACTGATTGTACCGCTGCCGTCTCCATTCATACTCAGCGGGGAGAAATGCCAGTCCGGCAGCTTATCCATTCCGCACCCGGCTGAAAATCCTTTGACGGCTTCCGTCATATCTCCTTTAAAAGTCGACGGAACATAGGTTGCGCTGGCACCTGCGTAGGTGATTGTCAGTTCATAGCCGCTCCATGAAAACCCATAGTCCACTTCGCGGATATCAACCTGATCAACGTCCTCATTATAAAAACGATCATCTGTGACTTCCCCTGTAAAACCGGCTGCAAGTGTCTTATCAACAATATCATACAGCATCCGGAATTCTATTTTTTCCTCCACACCCGGCAAACTCTCTTCCGCATTGTTGTCTTCCGATTCTGTCGCTTTTGTATCAGTGCTGTCTATGTCATACTCAGCCTGCAGATATGAGTATTCATCGAAGGGGATCCGCTTTATTTTTCTTTCCGGTCCTCTTATAGCATCGTAAAAAATCATACATTCCGGAAATGCTTTTACGGACAAGTCAGTCTCTCCGCTCCCGACCGGAGCCGGCACCTCTATTGTGACATCAGGACCTTCAGCTTCCTGCAGATTCCATGTCCCGTAAAACATTCTCCGATTGAATGCTGCTGCGTCG
>CAMYVI010000079.1 GCA_947302185.1 uncultured Lachnospiraceae bacterium | reverse complement strand
AGTACCGGAACCTTTGCGTTTTTAAGAATTTCAGTAGCAGACTTGGCGTCAAGGGCGGTACCGACCTTTTTCTTTGACCACATATTAATGAGCTGTACCGCTATCCCTGCAGCAGGCCCCATATTTTTTCTCAGGACATCTCTTCCTATCTCGTCAGGCGACGAAAATCCGCAATCGGCAACGATTCCTCTGAGATTCTCGGGTAGCTCCAGCCCTTCCGTCATGAGGACCGATGCAGCTCCCATTGACATTCCGTGCAGGTAAATCGGCAGATCGTTCCCGAGTCTTCTGATCATCTCCCTGCACCACAGGACAATATCCTCACTCTCCCGTATTCCCATTGTCAAATACTCGCCTTCGCTTCTGCGATGCGCACGTTCCTCTATCATCAGAACATTGGCCCCATTCTCATGATAGTACTGTAGGATTCCGCCGAAGTCCTTCCTCCCTGAGCTGTGATATCCGTGACAGAGGATTACATTCCGGACCGGTTCGCCGGTTGCGGGTATATAAGAGGCATAAAGCTTAAGACCGTCAGAAGAAAGAATTGTCCAGTCCTCCGCCTCAATTTCTTCATTATACTTTAACCCGTCGAGATATGCCTGATGATACTCCGGAGTGGTATATTCTTCATCGGCAGGCGGATCGTCCGCATAAGGCTCATGCCGTTTCAGAAACGAGTTCATCATCCTGTATCCGGCAAAGCATGTTACGCCCGCAAGAACTGCAACTGTCGCTGCCGGTATTGCTATCTTAAGTGCTGTTTCCATTTGTTGCTCCTTATCTTTAATTAAGCGACTGTCAGTTAATTACTCACTTTTTCAAAATCTTTTTACAAAAATCTTTCATGTAATCGGGAAATGAAATTCCACTCACATTTTCCCGCTTCGTTATTACCTTTATTATACCATGACACGAAGCCGAAAAAAATACCGAAGCGGAGACCTCGTCCACTTCGGTATTTTCTTACTTTTTTGTTATGCACTCAAAAATCCGGAACTCTGCATCAGAAACAGAATTCTCTGCCGGTTCCGGGTTCACATCTGGAATACGCCGTAAGAAATGAGCGTCATAATCGTCGCTGCCAGGTCGATACCCAGAAAAATTGCCAGAGAAGCTTTCTTTATATCGATTTTCAGAAGTGAAGCCGCCAGGGCTCCTGTCCATCCGCCGGTTCCCGGAAGCGGAATTCCTACGAACAGTAAAAGTCCCAGAAATTCTGCTCTCTGAATCCCCTCTGACTTTGACAGAGCTCTCTCCTCAAGTTTTCTCACGATTCCGCCGAAAAGCTTCGTCGGTCTGAGCCAGTCAAAAATTTTCTCGATAAAGAGCAAAATGAACGGAATCGGAATAATGTTTCCGAGAAATGAGAAAAATATCGCCTGCCAAAGAGGCAGCATCAAAATTCTTGCCAGCGGAATTCCGCCTCGAAGCTCAATGAGCGGAAGCATAGAACAGATGACTACTAAAGCCTGCGGCGGCAAAAATCCGAGATTCGCCTGTACCCAATCTACAACAACCTGCATATAACCTCCTGTATCCGGTACGATACCTTATACCCATGTAACTGTTCTGTACCGGAACAGTTACCGATCTGCTTTACCCGGCTGCCGGCTCATATACGCCATGCATCACCCGACACATGTATGCGAGTATACCAATTTCACGCAGGACTTTCAAGCAGTTTTGCAAGAGCCGCAAAAAGTTTATCCATCTCCTCATCCGTCCCGATTGTAACACGGAGATAATTATCGATCCTCTCCTTATTGAACCAGCGGACAAATATATTATTCTCCCTCAGATAATCAAATATCTTTTTCGCCGGAACACTCTCATGCGTGACAAAAAGGAAATTCGAACAGGATTCCTCAAGATCGAAGCCCATTTCCCGGAATCTCGCGGCCGAAATCGCTCGAGTGTGCATAATTTTTGCGCAGTTATTCCTGAAATTCTCCGTGTCACGGACTTCAGCTGCTCCGAGTATGATTCCCGGATAATTCATGGTATAGGAGTTGAAACTGTACTTTACATCATTGAGGTACTTAATCAATTTTTCGTTTGCAAATGCATACCCGACTCTGAGGCCTGCCATCGATCTGGATTTGGAGAATGTCTGTGTGATAATGACATTGTCATACCGGTCAATTAAGGGCAGGGCGCTTTCCGCGCCGAAATCCACATAGGCTTCATCGATAATGACAACACTGTCGGGATTCCCCTTAACAATCTCCTCGATTGAAGAGAGCGGCAAAATCGCGCCCGTCGGAGCATTCGGATTCGGAAACACAATTCCGCCGTTTTCTGTCAGATAATCCTGCACACGGATATGAAAGTCCTTATCAAGCGGCTTCGTTTTATAAGGGATACGAAGCATATCCGCCCATACATCATAAAAACTGTATGTTATGTCCGGAAAAAGAATCGGTTTATCCGAGTTGAAGAAGGTCATGAAACACATGGCCAGAACATCATCAGAACCTATGCCGACGAAAACTTCCTCTTCCCGTCTTCCGTAAACAGACGCGATTGCTGATACGAGTTCTTCAATTTTCGGATCGGGATAAAGCCTCAGGCGGTTCACATCGATCGACTTTAACGCTTTCACGACATTCGGAGACGGCGGATAAGGATTCTCATTGGTATTCAGCTTTACGATATCCTTTGCTTTCGGCTGTTCGCCCGGCGTGTAAGGAACTACTTTTCTGACGTTGCTATCCCAGCTCATAATATGCTCCCTCTATCATTTTTATCATACTTTTGCGGCATGTATGTACCTGTTTTTCCTGAAGGTATGGTGACGTCCCCCGGGAAATTCAATAACTTTTCACTTACCGCAGTCACTTATTCCGCATAACCTTTCAGCCCGTAAGATTCCGCTATTTCCTTAAATCCCGGCAGTGAGTTTTTCACGGTCTCATGAGAAACACAGTAGGCTACACGTGTCCAGCCGGCACATCCGAAACTGCTTCCCGGAACAATGAGGATCTGCTTTTCCTTACATTTTGCAACAAATGCTTTCTCATCCTCTTCCGGTGATTTCAGCCAGAGATAAAAAGCGCCCTGCGGTTCTGCAAATGTATAGCCTGCAGCTCTCAGTCCATCCATGAGCATCTGCCTGTTCTCTGCATAGAACTCGACATCCGTCTTTTCATTCAGGCATTTAGCGACCACTCTCTGCTGCAGTGACGGTGCATTGACGAATCCGAGGATTCGATTCGCAACATTTGCCGCAGAAATCATGTCAGCCGCATCATCTATCTCGGAAGGCAGAACAAGATAACCGATTCGCTCACCCGGAAGCGAGAGGGACTTACTGTAAGAATATCCGACTACGGTGTTGCGATAATAATTCGGGATCCACGGAACTTTGTAATCTCCGAACACGATTTCACGGTATGGCTCATCCGAGAAAATAAAAATGGATGTACCGTATTCTTTCTGCTTCTTCTCAAGGAGCTCTGCGATCTCTTTTATACATTCCTCCGAATAGACAACACCTGTCGGATTATTAGGGGAATTGAGGATTACCGCTTTTGTCTTCGCAGTCACTGCAGCCGCAAGCGCTTTCGGATCCGGTTCAAATGTAACGGGATCTGTCATGACCTCGACCAGCTTGCCGTCAAAATTCGAGACATATGCACGGTACTCGCCAAAATACGGGCTGAATGTGACGACCTCGTCTCCCGGATTTAGCAGTGTCTTAAAGAAAACGTTCATGCCGCCGGCTGCTCCGACGATCATGACAAGATTTTCATAAGTATAGGAAGTATCGTAAAGATCGTTCAGATGCTCCGCAATCGCTTTACGGACGCCTTCAAATCCCGAGTTGCTCATGTATCCGTGAACGAGGACCGGATCTTCATTTGTAACGACATCTATGATGGCATCCCTTACCGCCTCCGGAGCCGGAACGTTCGGATTGCCGAGGCTGAAATCATAGACTCGGTCTGCACCATAGACGGCAGCCATCTTTTTCCCCTCCTCGAACATAGCCCGAATGACTGAACTGTTCGCTACATAACCTTTCATCTTCTCAGAAATCATTCTATTCTCCTCACTTTCCGAAAAAGCCGGGGCAGGGGAGATCCCCAATGCCCCGGCGCATATTCAATATGCCGAACGTCCTGAAACGTTCCTTCAAAGAATCATTTATTCCACTACAAGCTTCTTAAAGTTCTTCTTTCCCCGCTGGATCACAGTCTCAGAAGCCGCAATGTCATCCTTCTTCAGCATCGCGAAAACATCGCCGACCTTCTCACCGTTCACCTTGACGCCTCCCTGCTGAATAGCACGCCTTGCTTCTCCGTTAGAAGTAACGAGACCTGCTTTCACAAGAGCCTGGATTACGCCGATCTCACCGTCCTTAAAATCTTCATCGTGCAGAGTCGCAGTCGGAATATCAGCCTTGGCGCCGCCGCCGAAAAGGGCTCTTGCAGCATCCTGGGCTTTATTTGCCTCTTCCTCGCCATGAACAAGGCTTGTCAGCTCATAAGCCAGAATTTCCTTAGCCTTGTTCAGCTGACTGCCTTCCCACTTATCCATCTCGTCAATCTGTTCGAGCGGAAGGAATGTGAGCATGCGGATGCACTTCAGCACATCGCTGTCAGCCACATTTCTCCAATACTGATAGAACTCGTACGGTGACGTTTTGTTCGGATCGAGCCATACAGCACCGCTTGCGGTCTTACCCATCTTCTTGCCCTCTGAATTAAGGAGAAGTGTGATGGTCATGGCATGAGCATCTTTACCGAGCTTACGGCGGATGAGCTCCGTACCTGCGAGCATATTGGACCACTGATCATCCCCGCCGAACTGGAAGTTACAACCGTAATCAAGGAACAGTCTGTAGAAGTCGTAGCCCTGCATGAGCATATAATTGAACTCAAGGAAAGTCAGGCCTTTCTCCATTCTCTGCTTATAACATTCAGCTGCAAGCATACGGTTGACTGAAAAATGTACGCCGACCTCACGGAGGAAATCCACATAATTCAGATCAAGCAGCCAGTCAGCATTGTTTACCATTAATGCCTTTCCGTCTGAAAAATCGATAAAACGGCTCATCTGGACTTTAAAACAGTCAATATTGTGCTGAATCGTTTCTTTGGTGAGGACCTTTCTCAGATCCTGACGTCCGGACGGATCGCCGATCATTCCCGTTCCGCCGCCAAGCAGAGCGATCGGTCTGTTGCCGGCCATCTGGAGTCTTCTCATAAGACACAGCGCCATAAAATGACCTACGTGAAGGCTGTCTGCAGTCGGGTCGAATCCGATATAGAAAGTTGCCTTTCCGTTGTTCAGCATATCACGCACCTGGTCTTCGTCTGTGACCTGCGCAAGCAGGCCTCTTGCTTTCAGTTCTTCATAAATCTGCATCATTCAATCTCCCGATATTCTTCATCGCGCAATACTCGTGACGTAAGTCTGTGATACGCGCGCAAGGCGACAATCGTCTTCATCGTGAGTACGATCTCGCGATGAAGAATAAACGCCTCCGGCGGCTACGGTCATTTACACGATTCCGCGCATGTCTGCGCGTTATTATAAGACTTTTACTTTCCAAAATCAAGTAGGAGTGCATCCGCAAGTCGTTTATCCCTTTCGAACATATTCGAACGGATCCTCTTCTCTCATGAACCTTATTATGTGATAAGCACAGGACGCAGCCACATTTTCCTCTCTCAGAATTCTTCTGACCTCGTCGCGGTCCGCGAGTACCTGAACGATTTCCTCGCTGTCCTCAAGATATTTGGAGGATAATTCCCCCGTAACATACCCGAAAACACAAGCGCAGCTTTCATCAGTCATTCCCACTGTCGTATACCGCGGTGTTTCGAACATCGGATCCGCTTCAATCGGATGGAGAATCATACCTGTTTCCTCATGAACTTCGCGGATCGCTGCCTCCCGAAAAGACTCTCCGTCATCAATCAGTCCGGCAGGAAGTTCATACACATAAGCGTCTATCGGATATCTGTACTGTCTGACAAGAAGTACACGGCTCTTGTCCTCCGTAACTGCATAAATGATGACTCCGTCCGGCGTATTTTGATGGGTCTTGAGTTTAAGATCCTCTACTCTTTCCGCTCTCGACGAGACATAGTACTTGCTTCCGGTACCGTTTTTTCTCAGAGTATCCAGTTCGTACATATTTAAAAATCTGTTTTCCGTCTGCTGAGTAACCTTCTCGATTTTTCCCATGCTGCTCACCCTCCGCTAAATGCACTGCATAATCATTTTTTGATAAGACTTATTAGAAAACTTCCTGTGGAAGACAGGAATATCAACCACCGAAAACAACAGTAACAGTTTAATCTCCGATAATGATTTAAAAGAGGGCTGCTGAAGAAGCCTTATAATAATATCGGCTATTTCAGACAGCCCTCCCGGACATATAATCAAAAAACAGGTTTCATTTTTGAATTCATCACAGACTCTCATCACAAGAACTCTGCGTCAGAAATCAAATCAACTACAGGTAAAGAACGACAGCATGGTCATCGAATACATTGTCATATACGATCGGCATAACTTCAAGCGGAGTATTGACACATCCGTGAGAACCGCTTCCGAGCCAGATATCTCCACCGAAGTCCGATCTCCATGTTGCGTCGTGAATACCCTGTCCTCCGTTGAAACAGATCCAGTAATTTACATATGACTCGTATCCGTTGACTTCATATGTACCGAGAATAACTGATTGATCTTTGTACTTAACAGAATAGCATCCCGGCGTTGTCATTCGATCCGGTGTATTGGTACCTGTAACAACAGGAGTCTCAACAACACACTCACCGTTGTTATATATCCACATCATCTGCTGCCCTATGCTTACCTCGACATAAGTATCTCCGAGGCCTTTATTGAAGTCATACAGACCCTGATATACATAATCGACGTCATATCTTCCTGCTGTGTGAGCATAGAGATTGGATTTTACCGATGCGGTAGTATCATCCACATACATACGCCATCCGTAATCGCCGGCATCAATTGTGACCGTGTCCCCGTAATGTGTCGTGAACTCCCACGGCACATCGAATGTGTCATATTCAAGATGCCAGCCCATGACCAGATTCTCGACCGCTTCTTCATCAAGACTTATATCCGAACCGTTATCAATCAGAAGGCTTCCGATTACTTCCGGGGTAAAGATCATTTCATCCTTATTCCACAGTACATAAGTCAGACCTTCCGACTTCATATACTCATTCCACTGCTCTTCACGATGCTTCAGACCCGGATCTTCTTTATAGATGCTCGGATAAATTCTGAACTTTTCCAGGCTTACTTCGGAGAGTCCTTTTCCGACAGCCTTGCGGATTGCTTCCTTCGCCTCGTCGACTTTTATCTCGGATCCCATTTCTTCCGGATATACTTTATAGTATCCGTTTTCATCGGTCGCTACATAAGCATCCTTGACCGGTTTGAACTTTTCCGGGTTAAGAATACTTACTCTGTTCATGGCGTCTTCCAAAGCCTGAGTATCATAAGTGATGTTCAGATTAATCTCATCTTTCTTCTGGACCCAGGAAATGAACGGCCAGAGCAGTCCGTGCTGTCTGTGAAGAGCATCTGACACTTCATCGAACTGTGTGAACTGCAGGTTCAGATTCTTATCACTGATCACTTCATCAGATGTGCCTTCGACACCTCTTACCGTAAGCTCGTACTGTTCTGTATGCTCTACCATTTTTTCCTTCGCACTGTCAACCGTATCGAAGCTCACATCAACACCGTTGATCGCTGACCTGGGCAGGAAATGGAAGTGGAAAAATATCGCAGCACCGAAATAGATCACACATATGGTTCCGACCACTATCTCAAGCCAGAGTTTTTCGCTTCTGGTCATCGCTCTGCCGGCTTTTCTGTTTTTAATAAAGCTGATAAGACCGACTCTGTCCCTGACTTTTTTAGCCTTCTTGACCTTGGTCGCATGAGCTTTGGATGCGCTTGCCGCCTTTAACTTTTTCTTTTTTGCCGTCTCGTCCGAAGTTTTGGTTTTAGCGGAATTTGCGGAAGACTTAGCGGCTTTGGCTTTTCCGGATACTTTGATCTTTCCGGTCCCTCTTGACGCTCTTGAAGCTCCCGAGGATCCGGTATTTCTGGATGTTTTCGTTTTTCCGGGGACGTTTGCCGTGCCCGGCAAACTTGCCCCTGTTGTAACTTTCGACACTTTTATCCCCTGTTTTTTATATTTTGACTCAACTTCCCACTCGCTGACTTCCTCAGTCGAAATCATACCTCATGTGGAAGTTTTAAACATTTTGAGTTGCTTTTTCTTCTTCATCTCGCACGTCGCAGCAAGAACACCTATGCGTTCTTGTAATGTCATTTACGCGAAACGTACTAATTGTATCAAAAAAAAATCGGGATGTCACGCATTTGCTTACAGTTCCTTAAGAAGAACACTATAAAACATAACCATTTTCAATAGATTTTCGATGCTGACGGACTCATTTGCCCCGTGAACGGTACCTCTTTCCTCTTCTGTCATCTCCATCGGAGTGAACTTGTAGACATGATTTGAGATTTCGGAGTAGTATCTGCTGTCCGTTCCGCCGTTCAATTGATAAGGTCCCACCGGGACGTCTTTCCATACATGACGGATAGTGCGTACGAGCTTTCCCCATTCTTCACAGTCGATTTCCGAAACAGGAGTCGGCGGCGTGCCCGCAATCAGTTCCACCTCCACATCAGGATCCTTCACCTTTTTTCTGAGTTCTTCGCATACCGATTCCGGAGTGTCGCCTTCAAGCATGCGTACATTAACTCCCATCGCTGCACGGTCCGGAAGAACATTAAATGCAGAACGACCTTCAAAAATGACAACTGCCGTCGTCGTTCTGACCATGGCGTTAAAGCTCGGGCCTAAAACCGTTGCGAGTGTCTTTACAGCCGGTTCGAGCAGTCCGACATTTGCAAATGCTGTCTTCTCGTAAATCGGCACCTCCTTGGCAAGTTCACGGAACATCAGACGAACCGGGGAAGAGAGTCGGGCAGGGAACGGATTCTCCTCGATCCGCACAGCGGCTTTTGCAAGCTTTCCGATTGCAGTGTGCCTTGGCGGAGTCGATGCATGACCGCCTTTCGCCCTCACTGTGAGCATATAGTTCGCCGTACCCTTCTCGGCAATGCCGACCATAGCCGATTTCTTTCTCAGCCCCGGAACGCCTTCGGGGATAACAGCGCCTCCCTCATCGAGGACAAATGCTGCTCTCACCCCTCTTTTATTCAACATATCTACAATATTCCATGTCGTCTCTCCGCTGACTTCTTCCTCGCCTCCGAACGAGAGGTACAAATCATTTTTCGGAATCCAGCCCGTAGACAGCGCTGATTCTACAGCTTCCATAAGGGCACAAAGCGTTCCTTTTGTATCCAGAGTACCCCTGCCGTAAATCCTGCCGTCTATGATCACGGCGCCGAACGGATCGCAGATCCATCCTTCCTGATTCGCGGGAACAACATCATAATGAGCCATGAGAACCGACGGCTCCTCAGAGCTTTTTCCCTTAATTTTGAACAGAATTCCCGTCGGCGGAATCTCCAGTATCTCCGCTGATTTGCGGATATTGGGAAAGCGTTCGTAAAGAAGCTGCCTGAATGCCGCAAATTCCTTCATGTTCATCTTCTGAAGGTCATCATAGGAAACCGTTTTAAGGCGGATCATAGCTCTGAAATCATCTATGATTTTTTTCTTACTGAATTTCATTTTCCCGATCACACTCTAATATCAGTTTTCATCCCAGGGATTATCTTTCCTGCCTTCTTCAGCCCACGGATTTCTTTTTTCCGAACTATACTCATTCGTTGTATACGATTCGGTATAGTGATCATTGCTGTAAACATCGTTATTTTTATAGCTGCTGTTGTCATAATCGCTGCTGCCGGTATGGCTGCCGTAGCCGTTGTTATCATGACCGTAACTGCCGCCTTCTTGCCCGCCGCTGCCGGTATGACTGCCGTACCCGCCGCTATCATAACCGCCGTTGCCGTTATAGCTGCCGTACCCGCCGTTGTCATAACCGCC
>CAMYVI010000078.1 GCA_947302185.1 uncultured Lachnospiraceae bacterium | reverse complement strand
GCCAGGTATCCGATAACGACAACTGCTGCAACGACTGCGATAACCCCGAGCACAGAAGCTATATTACCTGCGATATTGCTCTTTTTTCTCTTCTTTCCGGTTGGTTGTTCGTCATCATAAAAATCGCCGCCGTCGAGATCATCATTATAGTTGCCCGTATAATCCGGTCCTATATCCTGATTGTCCAGTTCCAAATCAAAATAATCATCCTTTTCTACTTTCTTCGCTTTCCTAAAAAGTCCCATTTCCCCCTCCTTTAAAGATATTGCAGATTTTTGTTTGACTTATGAGCATCTATAATGCCACTTACATTCAAGTCTCGCTCGCGAGACTTGGCGCGGGATTCGGGTCAACGTTAGCTGACATCTTCCGAACCGAATCCCTGCGCATCCTCGCGGAGCGTATATCTCAGTGGGGGATTGACACCCGCCACTGAGACTATTTTGTTGCCCACCGCCTATAGAGGCGGGAGTCATCTCACACTGAGATATATGTGTTATGGCTGCCAGCCATCTGTCGGTACTGAAGGCGTCGTAATGGTCTCATCTACATGCGTTGTTGATCCTTCTCCGGACGAAGTCTCTTCATTCAAATTATCCGCAGTCTGTTCGCTGTCTTGTTCCATGTCGTCTGCTTCTTCGGCAACCGATTCATCTGCGGTCTGCTGATTCTTAAGTTCTTCCAATTCATTTCTTACTGTCTCGATTTCCTTCTTCAGTTCCTCGTTCTGAGCACTAAGATCTTCATAGGAAATTTTCAAATCTGCTTCTTTCTTGGATGCTGCTGAGTAATCATTGTCAAGCCGCTCGTTCTCGGCTGTCAATTCAGAAATTTTTCCGGCTCTGCTGAAGAAAAGTATGCTCATTGCAATCGCTGCAACCGCAAATAAACCGGCGGCAATCGTCATAATCGTCCGAGTCTTGCGTGCCTGTCCGAGTTCTTCTTTCAACTTCGAAATCTTTTCCGACGATTTGCTCCTGCCGTCAGAATCAGACGCTTTATTATCACTGCTGTTACCGTTTTTGCTCAGCCTCTCACGATCAGCCTGCACATTCCGAAGCTTATCGGAGAGATCCCTGTTTTCTGCCTGAAGCACAGAAAGTTCAGCAGACATACGGTCTTTCATTCCGGCCAGCTCCGAATTCATTCTCTGATTCCATTCATGATCCTTCTTCTCCAGATCAGATCGCATCTGAGACAAAAGATCCGTTCGCATTGTATCGATCGCATCAATTTCCTTAGCATGTCTCAACTCACCTGCCAGAAAGTTCAGGAGTCTTGCTCTGTTGGGATAATTCTCGTTACTGATAATATCGACCGTCTGCTGAGCAATGTCGCTGTTCGGATAAATGTCAAGATAATAAGATGTCAGTGCTTGTGTCCTGTAATCCGGTACATTCATCAACTCACTCTGATCTGTGTACAGTTTTTCGAGTTCTTCAACACTGTCAATTCTTTCTTTCGTCCACCAGAAAAGTGCTCCGGAAAACATATTTTTCACGATATGCTCATAATATCTGAAAGAGGACGCATTTGATTTCTGAGACTCCAGATATTTCTTTTCCGAGTAATCCAGATCAGCAGCCTTTCTCTCATTAATCTCCGTAGCGAGTTTGCCGATCAGCGCGAGTCTTTCTTCATTGAATGTGTATTCATCAGCACGCGTCAAATCAAATACCGCCACCGGAAATCTATAGCGTGACGAATCAATGTTCTCAGAAACATCCGCAGTAAATAAATAAATCGGGATCCCTTCATAAGCCTGGATCTGCTCAAGATCAGCCGCTGAGATGTTAGTCTCGAATCCGATCTGCTGACGTAGCCTTTGAGGAAGCAGAAGATAGATCTGCTGTATAAGGCTTATGGAATTTTCCTCCGCACGATCCATGAGGATCACAAAACGCGTGCGCGGATCTTTCTCCTGTACTTCCCAGAGTTTTTCTATAACTCTGCATACATTTTCCTTGTTTCGATTGGAAATGGTAAATCCCGGCACATTTCCTTCGCGGCCGAGTGCATCAAGCAATTCATTTTCGGGCAGCTCTACCGTTTCCTCTCCCGAGAGATAATCGGTACCGAATATTACCTCATTAAAACCGGCAGCTGCCAGATTTTCTTCCCTGCATAACAAAATCTCGGCATAATTGGTCTGACGTGTTAATCCCGGCGATCCTCCTTTAACTCCGTAAACCGGCGTGTATCCTGCTGATCCTCCGCGTAATGTCCAGTCCTTTATGCGAAAATCCATGAAGAATTGGGATCTGTTCATGGAACCGTTAACAAATATATTGGAGAGACGATTTCGAAGATCTGCTCCTTTCGTGATCCCCATCTCATTGAAAAAACTGTTCAGGCCGGCACTGTCTGCCGTCTGCTGAACCTGATGTCTGTCTGTATATGTAATAATACCCGGCTGACTATTCATATCAATCTCCTCACTCAGCAACTATGCCTTTTTTCACGACCAGTGTTTCAAGCGCCCTGTCCAGTTTGGGATCGAATAAGCCGCGCTCTCTCCTCAATTCTGCAACTATCTGCCTGTCTGTATCAGACTGATTGATAAAAAGTTTCTGTACAGCTGAACAACGGAAATACATTGATTCCTGAGTTGCTTTATATCCGTTACCCTTATCATTGTATGGCAGATAATAATGTTCATTGAAAGATACGATGTACGGAAGGTTCCTGCTGGTACCCGGTACCGGTGATATCCCCGCCACTTGCAGTATCCATCTCCACACATCTCCGATACGTGTTCTTTTAAAAGGTATAATCTTTCCGTTTTCCGTGTAGGGTCTGATGTCAGCCATGTTTCCGACATATCGGACGCCGACCCGTCCGAGTGCAGAGCAGGTAAGCATCGAAACATACGTCTTATTCTTCATATTATCGTATGTATTCTTGCACCAGGACAGGGGGCCCCTGATATTGTCATTGTCCGTTGTGCCGTAAATCAGCTTCATATTCTCCAGCTCACTTGCAAATTCATAACTGCTCGCGCCTTTCAAATTGTCGAAGGGGTTATCCCCGCCGACAGCCCGACCGGAATTCGAAGCCATATCTGTTTTAGTCATGACAAGACAAAGCGGAGGAATCCTGGTTTTATCGGGAACATGAGCGTAAATCTGCTCGGCTATCTGTATCAGTGCCTGCAGAGGTATAAAGGAAGTTTCTCCGTCGGCATTACCGTAGCCTGTCTGGTCTATACAGGAGCACAGAAGATACATTGTACACTGTCCGATCAGAGGATATGTCTTAAATGCGTTTTGATTCACTACGCCGTATCTCAGATCATAGCACTGTTCACCGGCTATATCGACAAGTGTCAGAAGCTTTGTGACAGTGTTATCCTTATTGGATATCTTGAAAGAAACATTGAATGTACCCTCATTCGAGCTGGCGTTGGTTTTCACGACCGCCCAACCGCAGTTATACAGTTTGTGGTTATTCTGCATGATGTCATATCGGCTGTCGCAAAGGGCAGCTCCGGGATAATTTATGCCGAATTCATCAAATGTCTCCTGAATCTGTGATATAAGTGCCAAAATCAGGCTCGTCTTTCCGGCACTCTGAACTCCGAGCATACCGACAAGCTCGTGCGGGTATTTCCCCGCACCGTCAATCACGGGCTGACCGCATATCGGGCAGTAACCGCGAATAGTCAGAGGTTCATGAATGTCTTCCATAAAGGCAGCTCTCATATCATGGGAATACCTGACAGTATAGATCGACTGGCTTTTTCCGTCTTCGAAAAACTCCGGTTCCAGCCAGAACCCGGCCTCATAATTCGCAGTATTATCCTGCATCTTGTCGATCATTTCCTTTTTCGATCCATCTCCGGCATTGTTCATTATGAACTTCTCTGCTTCAAGAGATAACTGAAACCTGTTTTCCAGAGCAGCCTGCCATTGCCTGATCATCCTCTGCGCTACTTCTGTATTTTCATTTGTGCCATATACTTCTTCAAGAGCGTTTGCAAGCTGACTCTTGTGATATTGAGTCATAGCTTCACCGAGAATATCCCCCCTGCCTGTATCACGACCGACATTCTCACCCATGATTTTCAGGAATTCCATCAGTGTGACTCGCATGAACGTCTTTTTTCTGTGAGCTAATTTGATACCTCTTTTTTCAGCCAGTTCCCGCAGTTTTTTAACACTGATCTGCGTAGTCTTACTCTTGACGAACTTATGCTCTTCATACTCATTACTCTTAAGAATCTCGAGCGTACTTTCTTTCTGATTTCCGATACTGCTGTCAGTGTTTTCTATCTTAATGCCGAGAAGATCCGCCAAATCAAAGCTGATTTCTTCTGCGTGAAGTTTATTTCCGCAATCTACGCAGTAATAATTATGAACCATAATGTACCCTCATCTATCTGGTGATTAATTTCCTATGTTATACTTTTCCCGAAGAAGCGGATCAAAGCCGATGCAGAAATCATCGGCAGTGAGACCGTCTCCCGGGAAGAAGACATAACGGTCAATTGCGTCGTCTCCGTCAGTCTCAATCGGTCTTATGAAGTCAGACAGAAATTGATACCTTTCATCCGGTTTGTTTCGCGGATATAAATAGATATATTCGCTGCGGATAGGCTCGCCTTTGCTGTTATTCCACCTGATGACGATTTCATGGGCACCCGGCTCAAATCTTCTAAGCAGCCCCATCTTTTCGATGGACCATGACAGTGAAGGCTTCCTGTTCCCGCATCTGAAGAAAAAACGACAGCTCTCTATGGTTTTTCCGTCTTCCTTTTCCGCGACATAAACAAAACAATCATGATCTATCGCTTTTTCATATGCTTCCGGAAGCTCCCAGTATGAAATAGGCTCCAGAGAAGGCTCGACTTTCGGATCATCCTGAAGAGTAAAAAGTCCGCAGTAGAGCTCATACTTCCCTCCCGATCCCGGCAACACCTTAAAACCTTTCGGGTTAGTCATTATTCGTTCGCTAAGCATATTGCTACCTCCGTCAGAACAGAAGCTTAATATCTTCCGCAGCGTTCGGATCGTCGATATTAAGCACATCATACTCTACCAGTTCCACTATTTCACAGGGTCTGATGGCGGGATATCGGTATGCAACGCCTTCTCCCGTTATGGTATATTGCCTTGTCCTCCATTCGTCCAGGCATCGCCCGCTGATAAGCGTCACATAGTTAATGTTATCGGAAAACCTTCCTCTGATCGGACCCGGCTTGATATCCTCGTTAATCCGACTGAAGCAGTCTTCCAGGCTCTGATACCTGCCCGCCATCTGCAGTTCCTTCTGATAACGTTTTTTATCGTTCTGCTTTTTTCTTCTGAGTGCAGGAATATCCTGTGTCATTTCCTGCGCTATTTTCTCGTACTCACGGCATACTTCCTCGACCAGAGCCTGTATCTCCGGTTCATTCTGTGCCTCGGAAACGCTTTCGAGAATACTCTTTCTCAATGTTCCGTTATCGAGACGCGATTTCATTTCCTCGAGATCCGGAAGATGGTAATCTTCCTTTATCATTTTCCGAATCGCATTGAAATCAATGCTTTCCGCAAGCTCCCTGCGACGTCTCTCGGTGAACTCCTCTCTGCGTTTCTGCAGTTTAGGATGATTCGCAGTGATTTTGCAGCGATACCCCTTGAACTTATTTCCTTCAAAGTCATTTATACTGACAGGATACAGTTGACTCTTCCTTCTGAATGTTCTTCCCGCTTCGCGCAGCAAAACAACTGCCGGCTGAAGATTCATTTTGATAGAACTGATTGCACCAGAAAGATCCGGATCGTTCGCTCCCGAGTCCCACGCGGAAAGCTTCGCAAGCATTTCAGAGCAATTGCGCGCGCGGTCTTCATAGTAATCGAGATAATCGAACATTCTGATTGCCGTTGCATATCTCTGCGCCTGAATTTTATGATAATCCTGTCTGCTCAGAAGATGCAGAAGCTGTACCATGGCGTGCTCCTGACTCGTAAACTCCTGAAAACCGGAAACCCGGAGCAGATATATCTGCTGTGATATCATCCTGTCCTGAGTACCCAGTCTGAGAAGCTGAGCTGCAATACGGTCAAAATCCTCTTCATCCAGCATATTTACACGCAAGCTGAAGCAAAGCATATAGTGCTGATCGAACGGATTAGCTACCTGCACATACTTCCTCATTTCGCGTGCCCGCTCGAAATAAGTATCGACCCATTCCTCGGTCAGCTCTTCAATCGGCATATAATAGCACATCAGCATCCGCTGACTGTCCGGCATGAGCGCTTCCCCGTCCCTGATCTGTTTTTGTAGGTATTTAAACAAATCTTTGCCGTTGCCGCTGAACTCTCCTCTGTCGAAATACAAGTACTGGCCGTCCTCGAAAAGCGAGCCTATCCAGCTTTCTATCATATTTTGTTCAGGCTGCTCATTAAAAAAAACAGTCAGGGCATCCTGAGATGTATTAAAATTGTCTAAATTTGTTGGCATGGCAATCTGTTCCTTTCTGCAAGAGGCTGTCGCATTAAGGCCTGACAACGTAATAAACAGCATATGCTATTTGCTGATATCTGCTGTTTACAACGGTATATTGCCTAATGCGACAGCCCCGTTTAGACTCTGACGCAGGATTCTCTTAACGTAAGACTATGATAAATCAGAAATGCAATTTACGTCTCTGATGGTGCTCTTATCAGACCATAAGTGTAGGCAGAACTTCCTTGATCGTTTCAAAGAGCTGACACACCTCATCAGACTGTTCGACCATATCATCATCTAACTGATAATAATCCATGAACTGGTCGACCGGATCTTTCTTGGCACTGCTGCAGATCTTGGAATAGGAATCCACCGCACTCTGGAGGAGCTCGATTCTCTCATCCATAAGTTTATCAAACTCTTTTTCGGACATAGAAGTGATATGCTTCTCCCGGAGTTCATCCAGACTGGCTTCGTCGAGCGTTTTGTCCTCGATGAGTTCGGAATACTTCCGATAAATAATTGCAAGCTGAAGACCGTCTGCGAGGAGCTTTTTGTCGAAATCGGGCAGAAGCATCTTCGTCCTGCGGCCGAACGTGATCAAATCCTCTTCCTGGGTTCCGGTCCTTCCCTCAGCTGTCAGAATGGTCCATTCGTACTGATCCTCATCCGTCATGACCAGACCGTTGGCCAGGTACTCAACGAATTTCTGTCTGCGGACAGCCATTACAAGAGGACCTTCCTTCCCTTTCAGTTCCTGCTCAACTGCGTAGAACCTATAGAGCGTATCCTCCATCTCCTGATAGAGACCCGTAGCTTTCCTCATGATACGCTTCATATATGCGCGATGCGTTCTGTCAATGACCATCTGATTCCACTGTTCTCTCTTAATGATCTCATTGAAATCAAATCCGCCTGCCCCGAATGCTTCGCTGTTGTAAAGCATAATCTGTTTTCTGTACGGAGCCGTGCTGTGCCTGTTCTGCTCGTGCAGATACTCGAAGAGCCTTGCGCCGCGCACATACTCTCCGTCCTTGATCAGCTTATACCTTTTGACATCCAGATTATTCCAGTCTTTCGGTATGACATTCAGCCAGTACTTGTAGACATTATTGTTCTCTTCACACTCAATAATTCCCAGACGGAGAGCTTCGGTTATCTTCTTATTGAACACTTCCCTGCGGTATCTTCCTTCAGAAGTGGTCGATCCGCCTTCGAACTCGTTCTGATATCTTCTGACATTGACGGACGGATAATCCTGCCATGAAAGGCCGGTTCCGTAAATAACATCTTCATCATGCGATAAGGGCTCCGAATTGTTGTTCTTTGCCATAAGGAGTTTGTCCGTCTCTGTCTTTGTCAGTTCCCGGTACTGGGAATATCCGCTCTGCATGTGCAGAGTAACATATTCACCGTTATGAAGATGCATGGTGCCGGCTGCTGCTTTTGCATCCTCGTAGCCATTTTCCCAGAGGTCGAGGTCCTTGAGATCACTGAGTGCATTCGCCACAGACGCCTGATAGCAGACTACCGCATCGACGACCGCCGATACGGCCATGGTGTCCCCGTCTGAAATGTACTTTCTGAAAGATTTTTCAATATCCGGTCCGTGCGTACCGGTCATGAGTTTGCGGGGTACCAAAATAACTTTATTGATATGCCCTACTTTTCCTCCTTTGGTGGCAAGGGACGGCGCGCTCGACTGGAGCAGTCTTCTCATAATATCGCTGACTGTATTATCAATCTTGACCGCCTGCTGCGTTGTATCAATATCCTTGAGGACTTCATTGAAATAATCGGTAATCGTCAGATCCAGTCCGCCGGTCGCAGCAGAATACTTACCGATGGAAGCGATGCGGCTCATGACATCATCAAAGGCCTTGCGCGCTTTTCCGGGATCGGCGCTGATCCAGTCCGCCGTATTCTCATAGAAATCCGTGACCAGAGCCGTCTTGGCAGTACCTATATCTACGCTGTTGACTTTTCGTTCGACACAATCTACTACCCAGTTATAAACACTGGAATCCGAGCACAGGTTCACTCCGTTGGGATCCCCGGATGTGTTGGCAAATTCCCTGTAATCCGTGGAATCCAGGCTGCTCCCCACGCCGGTATAATAATTCATAAGCATCTCAAGAACCTGGGCGAACCGCACTGTACAATCCTTAAAGCGAACTACCCGGTCCTCATAGCTCTTTTGCCAACCGCCGTTCATCCCTGTCATTTTCGTGCAGATCTGGCAGTATACATCCGACTGGGCCGCCTGCTGGGCTCTGCCCTTCCACTCATCCTCGTCGGATCTTGTAATGCCCTGTACTATATTACCGAAAAGACCTTTCTGGTCAAGATTTCTCGGGTACCTGCCCGGTGTGCTGGCATACTTGGAGAGAGCTGATGCGACGACCTCAATCTGCCTCTTCAGGCAGATATCGGAATAATCTTCGGGTACGCCCTTCTCATTGTCATTGCCTTTTCCCTCGTACAGATACTCAATGGCACGCGGTCCATACAGATTCATGACGCGTCTGGCCTGCTGTTCAAGATCCAGATACAGCTTCTCAATCTCTCCGATAAAGAGCGGAACGGCCTTTGTAACGGTCTTATCAATATTAAAGTTTCTGATGTACTCTGCAGTCCTTCCCGCAACTATATCCGCACGGCTGAGCTCACTGTTGTTCTGTCCGAGCTTTCCCTTTGCCCTCAGAATCGCTAGCACTTTATTGCAGAGAGAATTCTCATCCAGCTTTACCCGGTCATCAAGATTCAGGAGTACGCGCATCTGCCTCTCAAAATCAACCCTGTCCAATCTGCGTTTCGTTGTACAGAAGGCCGCACTTCTTGCGCCCTCCACGCCGAGAATTTCCTGCTTGACATACATCTTGCGGTTGATGCGGCTGATGACGTTCGGAATGACGATCTTTTCCGGAATCGATGCCTGAGCGTAGCCTATGCCGCAATACAGATGGGAGTCTTCCGGGCATGCATCCGGTTTCAACACGCCTGCATCAAGCATTTCCAGCTTTGACATAGCGGTCGCTCTCATAACAAGGTTATTGCTGTAAAAAGCCCTCTGTTCGAATTCTCCGCCGCTGTCAGCTATCGAATTTACGATTGTCTCGGCAATCATGGAAACAGCTTCGTCATAATCCCCTGAAATAAGTACAGGGTAATCATAAAGTCTTTTAATCTTATTTATGACGACATCGTTGGCTTTCACCTGTGACGGGAAATACTCTTCTCTGTCCGCCTCAAGGTCAATACTCATATAGCTCTCAAGCTCTTTTAAGGCTGCAAAGCCGTTGCGGTAAAGACTGTTCTTGGCCGTCGAGGAATTAGCATATCTCTCAGCAGTATCCGGAAGCATTATATAGCCGTAAACACGTACATCATTTCTGGGCGGGCAGGCGCTTCGTGCCTGAGCTGCGAGATCGAGGAATGTTCCCGATCCGTTTCCGCCGCTGATACCCGTAAGGATCATAATGTCTACAGGAAGATTAGCTACTGCCTTCCACTCATTCTTGAACAGATTTTCAATCATTTCCCTGAGGACTTCATCATTGGTCTTTCCGCCGTTCGCGTCATAAAGCTTGATTTTTCCGGTCA
>CAMYVI010000077.1 GCA_947302185.1 uncultured Lachnospiraceae bacterium | reverse complement strand
AGAGTGACGCAGTCACTCTCAATCACACACGCAAACTAAACCAACCACATTTGCGAAATATGAACGCCCGGTCACAGACTGCATGCCGGGGTGAGAGCTGAGCTCTGCTTGCTTTTGAACTTCTATAAGTTATCACGAATCAATAAACCCGTCAAGTGTTTTTTTGATCACTTACGCAGAATTTGTTTTTTGAACGCTTGCACAGAATTGTGCTTTTCGGGGACCGCAGCCGCGCAACAGAGAAAGCTCTTCAATCTTTGTCATTCACACATTTTTCAGGAATTTGTGATATTATGGTTAAGATGCCAAACGCTGATTACGGATTGTTCCGTGCCTATAAGGAGGTTAAAATGAAAAAAGGAATAAAAACAGCGGCTTTTCTGCTTCTTACTATTACTATTGCAGCGGGATGCGGCCATAGTTCCAAATCAGCTGAGACCGATCCGAACTCTGTACCCGAGGACACACTCTCTGTAAGTGAAGACACAATTTACCTCGGGAACGATAATATCGGTGCTGACGAATCTATGACCGAATCCGAAAAAATAGCAACGGCAGGAGACACAGAAAGCACTAAAGGCAACATTTCAGAAGAACTTCCCGATTATCTCAAAGGGGACAGCCACGGCAAGAGTACTGAATCGGACGGTCAGGAAACACCTGCTGCCGCAGATGTAGCCGAAGGCCTGAATATTCAGGCCGGCGATCAGATCACCGCCGCAGACAATGCCGAATCCTGTACGCTCGGCACAACTTATACTATCCATACGAACTCCGGCGACGTTGACCTGACCGTAAATTCCGTAGATATCGTAAAGAACACGGATCCGCACTCATCCGCTCCGAAAATCGCGCGTGTGAATTTCACCTATACCAACACCGGATGCGAGCACGGAATGCTCTTCGGGGAAATATTTTTCCGAATGGCTGACGATGAAGGCAAAGCTCTATCGGTCTATATCCCCGACTATACTCTTCCCGATAATCCGGAACCGCAAGTCGTTGAAAAAGGCGAGACCTGTGAAGCGCTAATTGCATTTGAAGTATACGACGACAGCGATGAGATGACACTGTTCTTTGATGATCAGACTACGGGTGTCGTCAAGGCACAACAGCTTTTCTGGGTAATACGCTGAGTTTGATATAACCCGCCCTGTTAAGGACAGGTGATTCTCCCGCAGAGAAAAAGCTGCTGTATCTGAGCTGAAACAATGCTCAGATACAGCAGCTTTTTTATTGTTACAGATTTCTTCCGCAGCACTTCTTATACTTCTTGCCTGATCCGCACGGGCAGGGATCATTGCGCCCGATCTTTTTGGGCTTTACGATAGTACCGGACTTTTTCTGTTCAAGATAAAGCTCGTGAAGCTTCTCTTCCGAGAAAATTTCTTTCCATGCCGGGATCTCATACAGCCAGTCTGCCTTTGCGTCGACCATGTTCTTGTAAAGAAGTTCCTTATCGAAACCGAGGTTTACCACTGTATCCTCATCCATTGTCTCGATCGGATTTTTCTCCTTAAGGCTGTCATTAATTCCGTCCAGGAAGCCAGTCATAATATCAACAGATACATCATACTTTTCTGCCAGCTCCTTCACAGTTCCGCTGACAACTTCATCCGGATTCTGAAGAAGCTGTTCATAGATATTTTTCTCAATCTGAAAATAGTCATTCCAGAATCGTTTGAGAGATTCCTTCTCGGCATTCTGATTATATGCCTTTTTTCTCCACTTGCCGAGAAGAGTATTCTCATCAACTTTCAGTTCATTTTCAATAGCGACATTTGTGCCGCCCGTAATAGCGTCTGCCATTTTTTCACCTCAATCATATCTTAAGTTGCATATCATCGCCATGCCAAGCAATGATAACACAGAGGCCTTTCTTTTACAACCGGTGCTTTATTACTTATTTGTAAAGAAGTTTGCATCGAATCCGCTTATCTTTGACTTCCAGTCGCTGCCGATATAAGAATTCATATAATGATTAACATGACTGCTCCAGCTTCTGGTATCCATGTACTTGAATACATCTGCAGAAGGTTTAGCGGAACCGTTACTGTTGTAAATTCCAAGCCACCAACCGCCGGATGTCTCACCGGAGTTGTCATAATCGCGATGAATAGCCAGCATGTCAATATTCGGATCGAACTCCGCAAGATAGTATGCAAATGCAACCGAAGCCGCCTGCTCACCCTGCTGCTGCTTTCCGTTATAGACGGATGACAGACCCGTCTCAGACATGATAACATGCGTCGAGTTGCCGTAAGTCTTCTTGATGTATGATGAGAAGTATCTTGCATTGAGCATTGTGATCTGCTGGGATGCTCCGGAGTTCTCAACGGTGAACGCACGGTTCCAGAACCGGCAGTCCTGCTCCGGAGACGGATACGGATGCATCGCCATATCCCAATGGCAGAGTCCCTGTCTCTTCAGGTCCGTGTTAAAGTCAGCTGTGAGCTGCATGCCGTTGTACGTTCCCGCAACATTCCAGGACAGGTTCCAGTTGTGGTCGAGTGAGATATATGTTCTTGCATTACTCCATCTGCTCTTGATAGATGCGTTGAACATACGGAATCCCTCTGCCAGCGCTTCATGGTATTCGCTGTAAGAAATATCGCCCGTATAATTGTATACGTTGTACTGCTGAAGCTCATTGCCGTAGATCCAGTTGGCAAGTGTTATCCCGTTCGTACTCCACCTCTCTGCGAGGCATGCAAAGAGTGCTTCCAGGCGCTTTCTGTTACCGTCTCTCGTATTGAGCGCGTACAATGTCGCGGAGTGCCTCCGGCTGCCTGAAGCAGCAGCGGGATACATGTAGGCTGTATTCGAGCTGTCATACATGTAGAAAATACCGGTCACAACAATTCCGGCATTATTATATGTCTTGATTCTGTCACCATAGACATCGATAATGCTGCTGAAGTGGTAGGTCGTACCCTCGTATTTATAGGCAAGATCGCTCCCGCCGAGGAATCCGTCAATCGGAAGATCCATCACCACATGGCTGCAGTTCAGATTCTTAGCCATGCCGACCGAATCCGCTCCGGTCTTGATACCTTTCTTGGTTCCGCGGGCAGGCGTCGGGAATGCCTTCTGATTCGTTGCGGCTGCCTGAGGATTCGTAATGAAGAACGGGTTACTGATGACTCTGTAAACTCCGTGATTAACAGTCGCAATATAAAACTTTCTGTGAAGCAGACTGCCTGCAGAGTTTTTATTAAGAGGGACATGGAACACATAACTGGTTCCCATATTTGCCGAAGCAAGCGGCTTGTATGATTTTATCGTCTTTCCGTACGGGCTGACTGCAAAGAGATATGCATGCCCCGTATCGGAGGCCTGCTTGGCACCTGTCGCCTGTACCGTAACGGTGCTGTGATCCGTGTAGGATACAGCAGTCTTTGTGATCTGTACAGATGTTAAGAACCATTTCTGCTTTGCAACGGAATTATACGTGCCGAGACGAATATTGGCCCCGTAGGCTTCCGAACCGGTGCTCTCGATTGCAAGACTCGTATTAAGTGCCGATCTGAAAGTAAAGCAGCCGTCACTTTTCAATTCGGGGTGCCAGAGCTGAGCTTTTGTCTTCTTGTAAGTGCCGAGCTCGATATTGGCGCCCGCTGCAGCATTTCCGCCTGCCACCTGCAGTACTTTGCCGGAAGGCACGGATATTATCCTGTACCAGACATTTGTCGTTGTTCCGTAAGCTACCGGCTCTATCCTGAATTTCTGCGCAGCCGTCTCGTTCCAGTCATAGCAATCGATGTTTGTGCCGTCCGCCGTTCCCGCTCCGCTGACATCCATAACGCGGTCACTGTTCACGACAGAACGGATATAAATCTGGCACGTCGGAACGATACTGGCAGTATAAACACTCGGATAAAATCTCTGACTGCTGTAATTCTTAAATATAGACAGTGTCATGATCGTCCCCGCCTTGGTCCCGCCGCTCTTAGCGGTGAGCGCAAGACACGAATTGAGGCGTGAGAGATAGGTATAGGTCCCGTCACTGTTCTTTCTCATAAGCCACTGCTGGCAGAATCTGTTGTTGCGTTTTTCCTGAATTACTTTTGCTCCGGATTTATTCTCACTGTTCTGTACAGAAAGAACCAGGCCGTTGCTCTTGTTGACAAGCACATAGTAACCGGCTGAATACTTGACGGCATTGTAAAGAAGGATGTCCTGATTATCCGCATCCGTAATCTCTACATGCGCACCGCTCGCTGATGAATTTTTAGCGGGAGCCACGCACATGTGAGTTCCGTTGGCAGGTCTCAGCTGCACAGTACCGGCATAGCTCGGCACGGGTGTCTCGGTAAAAATAAACTTCTGCGCTACAGTTTTATTCCATTTATAAACCTGTACATTCGTATTATTGGCGATTGCTCCTGCATGAATATCAATAACAAAACTTGTATTCAATTTGGATCCTATGCGGTATGATCCGTCAGGATTTTTCAGAGCCTTCCAACGCGCGCTGTTTGCGCTGTTGAACTCATGCTGCCACAGGTTCGCTGAATTCTTCGGAGTGTTCCCCGCTATGCGAAGTGCTTTGCCACTGTGCAGATTGGTGAATACAAATGTCCCGTCTGACATCTTTCTGCACATAAACTTCTGGTTCAAAGTCTTCTCAAGCTTAGAGATTACGATATTGGCCTGATTGTCCACGGAATTGCCGCTCACTGTGAGTGTATAATTCCTATTGGACGCACATCTGATATAATAAGTCTTTCCGTCAGCCGGCTCCGCGGATGTGTAGGTCGCGCCTACCAGAGTCTCCTGTTTCCTGTTAAGATCCGAGATACTCGAGTCCGTAAGCGACTCTGTCCTGCTCTCTGTCAGAGACGATGTGTCGGATATGTCACCTGACTCTGTCGTCTCCGAAATTCCTGCAGCCGAACCGATTTCCCCCGCAGCATTTTCCACACTTTCGGGAACCGCTTCAGTGGCGCCTTCCGAAATATTTTCTTCAGAGGTCTCCGACTGATTTATTTCCGTCTCACTCACCGCAGCAAGCGACTCATCATCCGGTGTAACAGCATTCCCGTCCGTCGTTGCAGGAGCGTCCGCATATGCAGCTCCCACTGGTGTCTCTTCCGCTGTTTCAAAGTCTGCACCGTAAACCGATGTCATAGATCCCGCAAGTAACATCGCCGAGATCATACATGCTATCAGTTTCTTTCCTTTCACGATAAATCCTCCCGTTCTTCTGCAAGTATAAAGCGCAATTAATGTTCTACAGTTCCGTCTTACGTATTTGTCACGACCTAAGTCACGAGAATTCCACGTCAGAGACACGTTTCATTGTGCCCATTCGTCATAGACTCTCGTCACGAGAATTCCACATCAGAAATTAAATACAGTTAACACATAATTAACAATTATACAAGATAATACGGGATAGTTCAACTTTTGCTTTTTTCTTTCTTCAAACTTTGTTAATAATATCTACTGTTCCGAAAGAAAAACTACTTTCTTTGACAATATCAGATACTCAAAATGCGTATTTGTGTACGCGAAAACCCCGGAAGAACTCTTTGCGGCTTATGTCCGCTTGACTTTTTACCCTTCGCCCATATAATGATTAATCACAGACATTTCAAATATGCGGCAATTGTAAATCTCCTTAAGCGGAAGAACGAATAACCGTGTTTCGCAATTGCCCGATTCAGATCTGATCTATGAGGAGGATCCCATGAACAAAATCAGAAGAATCACTGCTCTCATCGGCGTTATGATGCTTCTTGCCATGTATATCATCACTTTTATATCCGCTTTATACACCAGTCCTGCAGCACAATCCCTCTTTCGCGCTTCACTCGGATGTACAATTCTGATTCCGGTCATCTGCTACGCTTTTCTGATGGCTGTGAAAATGATAGCTCCGGGAAAATCTCCCGTTATTGATGTCATTATTTTCGACGTCGGAAATGTATTGTGTGATTTCCCCTGGGTCAGTTATGCCGAAAATATGGATATTTCGTCTGAAGCGAAAGCATTTATTCTTGAAAATGTAGTTGACCATCCTCTCTATGCCGAATGCGACCTCGGAATCAAGCAGTTCGAGACACTGGTAGAGGAATTTTGTGCCATAGGACCGCAATACGCAGGAGAGATTCGTGAGTTTATAGAAAACATGTATACCTGCGTCACACCGTTCCCCTATACCGAATCCTGGCTGAAAGACCTGAAAGGCAAGGGATATCGCTTGTATATTCTGTCGAACTGGTCGCTTCATGCTTACGAAAAGCTTAAAAATAACGGAGTCTTTGCATTCGAAAAGTACATGGACGGTGCGACCTGGTCATTCCGGGAGCACTGCAGAAAACCAGACAGGGAAATTTTTGAACGGCTGCTCACCGATTACAGAATAGACAGGTCAAGAGCCGTGTTCATCGACGATTCACCTGCCAATACAGAGACCGCGGCAAAACTCGGAATCCGCTCAATACTATTTACTGATATAGAAGATACCAAAAGCAGGCTTAAGGACCTCGGCGTCCGATAAAGACAAACACGGAATCCGGGAGCGTCAGCTGACGCTCCCGGATCGGAATACTGTTCAGAGATCAGGAATAATCATCCGAATCACTCAGTATACGGCAAATGTGTTGACGATTGCATCAAAAGTAGCCTCTGCTGCATTTCGGATTCCGGCCGGTGCCCAGCAGCAGAACTGATGATAACTATTCGCACCTTCAACGGCGTACACAAAGAAGACGACTTCCTGTGAATTATACGTTCCTGTCAGAACTGTCTTCTTACCGTCCATGGTGCTTTGAGTCAGCCGTATATCAGAATGCCCAACCTCCGTTGCATTCTGAAGAGGAGAATTGACCGATGATATATACTGAACCAACCATCCGCTGTATTCATCAATTGAAGTAATCGGCGCATTCTCTGCGGCAGACTTCTCCTCTGACGTGTACGTCAGAAAAAGTGCATCACTCATGGAGCCGGTCTGAATAGTATAGCCCTCCAGAGCACCCGAAGCATCTATTTGTCCCTTGAGGTCTGTCCATGTTCCGGGAACTTTGATTTGAATATTTCCTTCCGGTGACGACATCGTCTGAGACAGGGGCGGAACACTGACCGCAGCAGTCTTCGTTGTGATATCCGTTGTGGGAATCTCCACGTCACCGAGTTCCTCCTGCACCTGAGCCGCAAAAGACTCATTCGGATCCACTTCGGGAACCTCCGCTTCGACAGTGTCTGCCGGATCAACGGCAAATTCAACGACAGAATCCGGTTGTACAGGTTCCTCCGCCTTTTCGGATTTTTTACCACAGGCAGAGAAAAGTAATGACACAGTAAGTACAGCCGCAATTGTCATGCCCGTATGCTTTATACCTGACATAGTTTCTCTCCTTGTTTATCTGTATATAATATCCGTACGTTTCGGTCCGTTGGAGACTATCGTTATAGGATAGCCGAGTCTTTCTTCAATGAACTCAACATATTTTCTGCAGTTCTCCGGCAGGTCCTCATACTTCCTGATCCCGCGGATATCGCTCTTCCAGCCCGGCAATACTTCATAAATCGGTTTTGCCCTCTTAAGAAGTGCTGTCGGCGGGAAATCGGTAACACGCTCTCCGTCTATATCATACGCTACACAGACCGGTATCTCATCGAGGTAGCCGAGAACATCAAGGACCGTAAAAGCGACATCTGTCGTGCCCTGAAGACGGCATCCGTAACGGGATGCGACAAGGTCATACCATCCCATTCTTCTCGGACGGCCGGTCGTCGCGCCATATTCACCGCCGTCACCGCCCCGGCGGCGTAATTCATCGGCCTCATCGCCAAAAATTTCGGATACAAATTCTCCGGCGCCGACTGCACTGGAATAAGCCTTGGATACAGTTACGATCTTCTTGATTTCGTACGGCGGAATACCGGCGCCGACTGCACCGTATCCTGCAACTGTAGGACTGGATGTGACCATCGGATAAATGCCGTGATCCGGGTCTTTCATGGTTCCGAGCTGACCTTCCAGAAGTATATTCCTGCCTTCCCTGACAGCATTTCCGAGATAGAGCGCCGTATCGCACACATAAGGAGTAATCATCTCCTTATACTCTTCCAGCTCTTTCATGATGTCATCTACGGAAAGCTCCGGTTTATTATAAAGGTACTTCAGCATGATGTTCTTTTTCAGAACAATGTTTTCGACTTTATCCCGGAGAGCTTCCATATCCAGCAGTTCACTGACCTGAATTCCGATTTTAGCATATTTATCGGAATAGAACGGTGCTATACCGGACTTTGTGGAGCCGAAAGATTTTCCGGCAAGTCTTTCTTCTTCATATTGATCGAATAGAATGTGATAGGACATAACGATCTGTGCCCTGTCGGAAACAAGTATGTTGGGTTTAGGCACTCCGCGGCCGGTAATCTCATCGATTTCTCCGATCAGCTTGGGAATATTGAGAGCAACGCCGTTTGCAACGATACTGGTCGTATGCTGATAGAATACCCCTGACGGAAGAGTGTGAAGAGAGAACTTGCCATACTGGTTAACGATTGTGTGACCGGCATTGGCTCCTCCCTGAAAGCGAACAATAATATCCGCCTTTTCCGCCAGTGTATCGGTAATTTTCCCCTTACCTTCATCGCCCCAATTCGCTCCGACTACTGCTGTTACCATTCTTTAAAGTCCTCCATCTTTTTGTTCATCATGACTTATGTCAAAGGATTTTCATATTGCGCTTTCATCACAGCTTCCGTCACGGAAATTCTGCGTCGGAAATCAAACATTGATTTCAGATTTCCATCCGAGTATGTCTTCATTCTCCGTGAGCATAGGTCTTACGAAATCATTCAGATATGCTGTGACCTGCTGCGGTGCCCGTCCGACATATTTTGACGGATCCAGAGATGCTTCAAGTTCTTCTTTTCCAAGCGGGAAAGCAGGATCTTCGGCAATCAGATCAAAGAGATTATTATCCTTTCCTTCAACCTTGACGTTTCTGCCCGCCTCCATGGAAAGCTGTCTGATTCTTTCATGAAGCTCCTGCCTGTCGCCTCCTGCCTTTACGGCATCCATCATAATGTTCTCCGTTGCCATGAACGGCAGCTCCGCCATCAGGTGTTTGCGGATGACTTTCGGATAAACAACAAGACCGTCGACAACATTCACGACCAGATCAAGAATGCCGTCTGTCGCCAGAAAGCCTTCCGGGACAGAAAGCCTCTTATTTGCAGAATCGTCCAGTGTACGTTCGAACCACTGCACGGATGATGTAATAGCCGGATTTAGCGCATCGGCAATTACATAGCGTGAAAGGCTTGCAATACGTTCAGATCGCATCGGATTCCTCTTGTAAGCCATCGCCGACGATCCGATCTGGCTCTTTTCAAAAGGCTCTTCCACTTCTTTCAGATGCTGAAGCAGACGAATGTCATTGGAGAACTTAGTAGCGCTCGCCGCAATCCCGGCAAGGACATTCAGGACTCTGGTATCCACTTTTCTGGAATATGTCTGGCCGGATACGGGATAACATGCAGAAAATCCCATCTTCTCCGCAATCATTGCATCCGCTTTCACACATTTCTCATGATCTCCGTTGAAAAGCTCAAGGAAAGATGCCTGAGAGCCGGTCGTTCCTTTGGATCCCAGTAATTTCAGAGAACCTGCAACATAATCAAGGTCCTCGAGGTCCATCATAAATTCATTGATCCACAGAGTGGCACGTTTTCCGACTGTTGTCGGCTGTGCCGGCTGAAAATGTGTAAATGCGAGAGTCGGAAGATCCTTGTATTCATCTGCGAAGCCGGCGAGACCGGATATTGCATTGATCAGCTTTCTTCTGATAATACCGAGCGCTTCCCGCATGAGAATAATATCCGTATTATCTCCGACATAACAGGAAGTCGCACCGAGATGTATGATACCCCTGGCTTTCGGACACTGCAGACCATATGCATATACATGGCTCATTACATCATGACGCACCTGCTTCTCACGTGCTTTCGCGTCTTCATAATTGATATCCTCTGCATGAGCTTTAAGCTCTGCGATCTGCTCATCAGTGATATCAAGCCCCAATTCCTTTTCTGTC
>CAMYVI010000076.1 GCA_947302185.1 uncultured Lachnospiraceae bacterium | reverse complement strand
ATTCAGGCAAAAAAGGAACGCAAAAAGACAGGCACCAAAAGAAAAGCATTTGATGTTCGAATAGAATCTGCCCGGTTCCGGCAGTGCTGCAGGATATTCATTTCTTTACATAAATAATGGGAAAATGTGCGAACGCACTATAAGAATTCTTATATATGAATATTAACAACTAATCCATTCCACTTTCAACAGGTAAAAATACACAAAATATATCTTCCTGTTTTGTACTAATTCGTCAGCTACATATCTTTAACCGTGATTAAGATTTTAACCAATGGATAAAATTAAGCATTTTTTTCTAAAGTTTTATACTTTTTCTCTGCATTGTGCTACAATAATATGTAGTTCTGATGGTCATATCAATGCGAACGCATAACCGTCAAAAACAAATGAAGAAAAGGAGATCTCGTTATGAACTTACTATCACTGCTTTTAGGCTCCATGCTGACTCAGTCCTCTGTGAACACACTTGAGCAGAAAACTGATGTTTCAAGCGCTCTCATCAGAAAGCTGCTGCCTCTTGCCATTCCGATTCTGATCAAAGCAATGACCAACAATGCATCCAATCAGAGCGGTGCACTTTCTCTCCTCGGCGCGCTTTCCCAGCACAAGTCCACCAACACGATGGATAATCAGATCAAGACAGCCGATGCGGACGACGGAAATAAAATTCTCGGTCACATCCTCGGCAGCGATTATTCTAACGTAGTCGGAAATCTTGCCGGCCAGACAGGCATGAGTGATAAGGAAGTCTCTTCTGTTCTCTCAAACATCGCTCCGGCTCTCCTTTCCGGCGTCTCTGCCGCTAACACAACTCAGGCTTCCCAGCAGTCCCAGGCAGGCGGTCTGGATTTCGGCGGACTTATGAGTATGTTCGGCGGCGCTGCAGCGCAGCAGTCACAGGCATCCTCATCAAATGATCTGAACGGAGCGGCGCTTCTCAGTCTGCTTTCGGCACTCAGCAAATAACTCAGGCTTCACGGAATAACATAAAGACAATGAATAAACGGGCTGTCGCAAATGATATGCTGCTCAAACAGCAGATCAGAACGACAGCCCTTTCTTTGCGGAATCACGGGGGATCCCGGGACAGATTAAGTTTTTATCACTGTTATGCTCTTCAGTGCACATGATGTCCGTTCGGACCGGGTCTGCCCATCGGAGGCATCGGGACGCTTACATTCAAGATCACTTTGATGAGCCATACAAAGAACAAGAGGACAATAATCGGAATCAGACAGGATGTCACGATCATAACCGCAAGAGCCTCAAGCATATTGTTCAGCATGTTCTTGAATTCCTCGATTTTCGTCTCAACGCCGCTCACTGTATTGTCTAATGCAGTCTGGACCGTGTCCGAAACAGTATCGGTAGCATTTGTTATGAACTGCCACCACGGCTTTTTTTCTTCAGCGCCTTCTTCTTCCGTTACGCCGGTTTTATCGGTCACTTCCCCGGCATCATTCGAGGACACGGATTCATCGGTCATATTACTCGAATCTTCGATACTCTCCGCAGCCTGCTCAGATGTTTGCAGCGCCTGCTGTACAGTCAGATCAATCGATTCGCTGTATGTGTTTTCAATCATTTCCGAGACCATAACGCTGGCCGGAATTACCAGAACAATTGCAATTCCGAACATGATCAGCTTCTTTGCGATCTGATCGAAACCGCGCCTCGGCATCAGGACATGCAGGGAAATGAGCGCACAGCCCAGCGGTATCAGTATCATGAACGACGCATAGCCGGTTATTGTCAGTAAATACTTCTCAAGATAAATTGCACAGATCACTATGATAAAATATGTACTCAGATCCGCCAGCTTATCTGCAATCGGCGTCGCCACGTCTCCCGGAATCAGGGTGATGGCTGCAGAAGCACTTGTTGACACAGCGGCAAGCTGCATTACTGTCGTTTTCTTCTTGTCCAGAGACGCTATTGTCTTCGCGTGGAAGGAAACCGAAGAGACGTACCTCGCTATTATAAAAATCGAAATCAATGCGATAATCAACGGCACTACTGTCATCAGTATCTTCCTGGTTCTTTTATCCATACTTCTAACATCCATTCATCTCACCTCCGCTTTATCATAATATGCTCTGCCGCACCGGTTTCGATAAATCGTTTCTTCACCGTCAGGAAATCATCAAGATCCATCAGAACATGGAACAGAACTGCGCGGCTTTCGAACTCTTCTCTTGTGACCGGCAGATCATCATGTCTCATCCGTTCAAATACCTTATTCAGAAATTCAATCTGCTGATCGGGAATATTCATCTCAGTCACAAACGCTCTTAAGTAGTGTATATACTCTATTATAACTGCAGATTGTTTGGGAATATACTTGATCTTAGTCAATTCTTCATGAAGGTTTACGAGGATCACACATTGCGACCGTCGCATTTCAAAATACCGTACATAATACATTGCGTCGTTTTCGAAACTGTTCCCCTCGTATTCCGAAGCCTTTAAAATACATTTTTCAAGATACATCTGAAGATCATCAAGGAGAGGCCAGACATCCCGGTCTCCTCCCTGCGTATGAAGATATTCTGCCATTTCGTCGAGAACGACCTGCATTTTCTTCTGAACTTCCTCGATATACTGTTCGAGAATTTTCCTGTCATTATCGACATTACGGAAAATATTGAATAAAATTGCGAAAAGCATTCCTGTCAGGACAATATAGAATTCATTAATTATTATGTCCGTCGTGAAGTTCTCGACACTCAGAAAATGACATCCTGCAACAACATTTGCGGAAAGTGCCGCGCCCCAGCCGTTCATCTCGCTGAAGACAACTGTCACAAATATGTACACACCGAAAGCGATCCATTCGCTTGAAATGTGATGAAAAGCGACCCATGCCGTCGCAAAAGTAACAATAAAGCTGAGAAGTCTCGCTACCGACAGTCTCAGGGTGTCTTTCGTTGTAGAAAGCATGGAAAAAAGACAAATCACTCCTGCCTGCGTTGAAAACTGCAGTTTCATCAGGTCTGCGGCGTAAATCGCAAGACTGCTGGCTATAGCAAGCCTTACGGCGTATATGAACCATCGCTTCCAGTTACTTTTAATTCTATCCAGTTTCATAGCGTTCTCTTTCTGCCTGATTCTGCCTGAAAATATGCCGACTCTAAAATCTACCTTATAGAACTCATGAACTATTTACTATTATAATAACAGACATTTCTCCTTTAGGCAGTACTTAATCTCAAACTTCCCGTCCTGTTCAAGCAAGAACGCATCGGCGTTCCTGCCGCACCGCAAAAAACACACCCTTAAAACTGATTATTTTTTCTAAGCCTGCCGGCTGATCTATCGGCCGCCTTTTGATTATCGGGTTCGCGAAGCGGTTCCGACAGTATCTATAGCGGGATGTCCGGAATTCCCTGACTTGTAACCTCAGCTGTTTTGCTATATTATGATTAGGACGCTAAAAGTCGTTTACGGATCGTTCCGTGCTAACGCACTCCGCAATCCTGTAATCATATTACAATAAAATATCACTCAAAGTATTAAGGGCAGCCTCTGCCCGGAGGTCTCATATGAACAGAAACAGCAACACCCTAAAGCTCACCACCGGAGCTATGATTATTGCCATTTTCGCGATGCTGCTCCTTTTGAACAGACAGACCGGAGCTTTCTTCGAGGAAATGTTCATCTACATCCTGCCTATTCCGATGGTGGTCTACGCTGCGAAATACAGCTGGAAATACGGACTCATGGTCTTTGTCGGAATGTCGTTCTTTTCTTTTATCTTCGGATCCGTTACGACAGTGTTTTATGCTATAACCGGCGCACTGCTCGGACTAATACTCGGTACATGTTTTTATTACAGAATCAATATGACGAAAACAATGCTGCTGTCCATGGGGCTTGCAGCCCTGTTCAATGTCCTCAGCACAATTACTTTGGCAAGTCTTTTCGGCTATGACCTGAATCTCGAAATCAACGAAATGCAGAACATGATGAATCAGGTCATGTCACAGGCAAAGGTAGAGACAAGTACAGCTACCGATATGATGCTGGAGCCCGGCTTCCTTAAGCAGATGATGATTATCTCAATGGTCCTTCTCGGTCTTGTACAGGGCTTTATTATATATCAGCTCAGTGTGCTCATACTGAAAAAACTCCGCTTTCAGATCGGTGCGCCGACTTCTTTTGTGTCTATTTATCCCCCGAAATGGACCGGACTGGCTGCTTTGGCAGCTTACATATACGGCTCAACAGCATTTTTTTCGGGTGCCGAAAACTCCGTGAAGCAGGATATCGGACAGACACTATGGATATGCGGCTACATCTGGCTCCTTTGTTTCGGACTCATCGCTCTGAACCTTGCCGTAAAAAAATATTTGGTCTCCAATCGCCTGCTTGCCACATTGATCACTATTCTGAGTATTTTCATTCTTCCTCAGCTTGTGATGATACTGGGATTGATGTACATTTCATTCGGATTTCACGACAGATTAATGAAGCCGAGACAGGTCAGACAATACTGAATGTCACCCAATCAGGATTAAAATGTGACATTTTTAGTGTCACCTTTTCCTATAAGCTTGCCTTTTTTATAAATAATGACTATAATTAATTTAGTAAGAGAGTATTGTTAAAAACACTTATATGCGTTTTATAACATGCTCAGGCAAAAATCCAAAGGCAGGCACAACCATGATACAACGTAAATCTTCCAAAGAGCTTCTTATAGAATCGGTTTTGGAACTTCTATCAGAATATCCGATTGAAAAAATAACCGTTTCAAAGATCGCAGAGCGCTGTTCACTGTCCAAGAGGACTTTTTACTACCATTTTTCCGACAAATACGATCTTGCCAACAAAGCATACTATTACCAGATGTGCAAGTACTGCGAAGAGAATAAAGGTACGCTGACTCTGCATGGTTTTTTGTGCCATATTGCAGGTTTCATCAATGACCATCATGATTACTTCAAACATCTGGCTCAGTATAAGGGGCAGAATAATATCGCTGATTTTAATATCATCCATATGAGGGAGACGTTCGAGCAGATTATAAGAGAATCTTTTCATGATGAAATCACTGATAATATTTCCAACATAATAACTTTTTATATCGTGGGAATGACTCACTACGTCACGGAGATAATTGCAGGCAGATCCAGAATACCTCCGGAGGAAATTGTTGAGCTTTTTGAACAATGCGTACCCGTGCCTCTGCAGAAATATCTATAGCAGTTCTTATCCGGCTATCTCTGCGACAGTATCCTTAACAGTTCCGATGCTACTCTCTCTGCGATAATAAATTTGCACTCACGTCTGTTCTTTCCGAAAACATCATCGAGAAAGAACAGGCGTATTTCTTTTCTGTAATCGATAGCAAAATACACCTGACCCGGAACACTGTCCGCATTTGACGGATCGACTCTTCCGAGGCTCCCGGTAACTCCCACTGAGATATCAGTGTCAAAGTAGTCTCTGACTGTCTCAGCCATAGCCTGTGCTGTCTGCGGTGAATAGACCCCGTATGTGCCGATTATATCGGCCGATACACCACAGATTTCTTTTGCCTCATTGCTGTAAGTGACAAGCGCCCCTTTCATGACAGCAGAAGCCCCCTCCGTATCCGTGATCAAAGATGCGATGCATCCGGAAGTGCAGCTCTCCATCGTCGAAATCAGCAGCCCTTGCTCAATCAAGGTGCCGGTCAGCCTCTCATAAGCGGCATAACATCTCTCCTCGATATTCTGTTTTTCCGAAACAATCCGATTCATAAAGCTCCTCTCAGGATATTCTTTAAGCAGACTTGCTTACGAACTCTCCGATCATCTCAGATGTCTCTCTCACCTGTTCTTCAGGAGTTATCGCAGCAATGCCGTCACCATTCTGAAATCCGTAAAACCCGAAAAAAGCATGGTTTCCTCCCTCGATCACTTCTTCAGTAAGATCATCCGGCAGAAAATGCTTATTCTTTTTATATTTTTCGAAATCCAGCACCCCGTCTTCGCTGCCGTAAACTGACAGTACGTCGATATCCGTTTTACTCAAATCCACCGAAGGATACGATGCAAGGAAAATCAGGCCTCCGTACTCTCCTTCATGCGCTTTTGCATACATAGCAGCAACGACTCCTCCGAGTGAATGTCCTCCTATGTACCATTTCTTTACATCCGGAAACATCTCTTTATATCCGTCGGCAGCATTCCTGTCAAGTATCGCTAAGTTCCACGGCACGTGGAGCACGACAGACAGAATTCCGTTTTCCGCACACTTTTCCATAAGAGGGGCGTAAGCTTCATACTGCACTTTACCTCCCGGATAGAAAATAATTCCTGCTTTCGGTTCCTTAGGAATGAACGCTATATATGTATCCTCTTTCTCTTTGACATTAATTCCATCCGACGGATTCGAAACTGCTTCATACGCATCCTCACTCGCGTGATAATAATCGCTGACATAACTTATGCAGCTGATCCCGATTATAAAGATCAGCAACAAAAAAAAGACAGATACCCGCTTAACTGACCGCTTCATATAATCATCCTGCCCCTCTGTCAAACCGCACAGTCTTTTTGCTGTATTCCACCGGGCAACTTCTGAAATCTGTGCGGCAAGTGATCGATTCATCACATGCCCGCCTGAATAACCGCATTCACCTGAGCAAGAACTCTTCTGATCTCAAATGAAATACAGATACAAATTGGGGTCCCCACACTTTACGATGCAGGAACCCCAAATCTTTCAAATGTCAGTATTCATCAGAAAATGCTGAGCAATTCACTGTAAGCTGTCAGAGCCCCGTCTGTATCCTTGGCAAGAACCTTCTTTGCAAGAAGCTTTCCGAGCTGTACGCCTTCCTGATCAAAGCTGTTTACATTCCAGCAGAATCCCTGGAACATGATCTTATTCTCGAAGTGAGCAAGAAGAGCGCCGAGAGTCTCAGGAATCAGTTTATCCGCAACAATGATACTGGACGGTCTGCCGCCTGCGAAGTACTTGTTCGGATTCTCGTCATCTTTTCCGAGAGCGAATGCAACGATCTGTGCAGCAACATTAGCGGAAAGTTTCTGCTGGCTTGTGCTGCCCTGGATATCCAGATCATTATCCATCTGGTTATTCTTGAAGCCGATGAACTGCATCGGGACGATTTGAGTGCCCTGATGAAGCAGCTGATAGAAGGAATGCTGTCCGTTCGTACCCGGCTCGCCGTAAATGATCGGTCCGGTCTGATAGTTGACCGGCTCACCGAAACGGTTAACGCTCTTGCCGTTGGATTCCATATCAAGCTGCTGAAGGTGTGCCGGGAAGCGGCTGAGGGCCTGTGAATACGGAAGAACAGCTGTCATCTGATAGCCGAGAACATTACGCTCATAAACACCGATCAAAGCATCAAGCATTGCCGGATTCTCTCTGATGTTCGGGTTTTTAGCCTTGATATCTTCTGCCGCAGCACCGTTCATCAGGCGTGCAAAGACTTCCGGACCGAATGCCATTGAAAGAACTGCGCCGCCGACAGCTGATGAGGAGGAGAATCTTCCGCCGATATAGTCGTCCATGTAGAAGGAATCAAGATATTCCGGATTTCCGGCAAGCGGAGATGTCGCGCTGGTTACGGCTGCCATGTGCTTGGAAACTTCACAGCCTGCTGCCTTAATTGCATTCTTAACGAAGGCTTCATTGGTCAGAGTCTCAAGAGTTGTTCCGGACTTGGATACAACAATGAAGATCGACTTGGAGATATCGACTGTGGCAAGAACAGCAGATGCATCGTCCGGATCAACATTGCTGATAAATCTTGCTTCCATTTTGAGTGTGTTGTTTACGCGTGCCCAATTCTCAAGTGCAAGATACAGAGCGCGCGGACCGAGGTCGGAGCCGCCGATACCGATCTGGACAACTGTTGTATACTTCTCGCCTTTTTCATTCAGGATTTCGCCATTGTGAACTTTGTTCGCAAATTCAGCAATCCGATTCTGCTGAGATACATAGAACTCTCTCTTGTTCTCGCCGTCTTTGATGACATCGTTGCCAAGCTGTCCGCGGCAAAGCTGATGAAGAACCAGACGGCCTTCACCGGTGTTGATCACTGCTCCGTTATACAGTTCAGCATATTTATCCGTAAGAGATGCCTCATCTGCAAGTGCCTGAAGAGCATCCAGAATCTTGTCATCAACCTGTTTTGCAGCATAATTGTAAACCATATCGTTGGACATCGGAACCTTATACTCGGCAACACGCTTGGCACCGTTCTCTCCTGCCATTGCAGCCTTGATATCAACTTTATCAAGACCTTTCAGCGCTTCATAAGATGCGAGTAAATCTAAATTTTTCCACAGCATTTAATCGTTTCCTCCTGTAATTTTATAGGACGTCCTGCCGCAGCGGGACGCGATTATTTCTGCCTTGAGGCAGAACCGTTCACAGGGTTTATCCCTCTTATCTTAGTATACTAAAATTGACAAAGATTTCAATCCTGAACTCATCTTTTTGATGCAGATTATCTAAAACCCCTCTCCCCTTATGCGCATAAGCGAAGCTTCACCGGAAATATGAGGGATTCAGTGAACATGCGCTGTAATCGTCTCTTCCGGAGCAAACTGCTGCAGAGAAAAGGGCATCGATCCTGTCGGGTTGACAGAACCGATGCCCCGTAACAGCACCTACATGTTCATAACTCGTTCTCAGTTAAGACCGAATTTCTGCTTCGGAGAATACGTGGTATGAAGCAGCTTCTCAGCCAGCTCGCTTCCCGGCTCTCCGAAATATTCTGTGTACATGTCCTTCATCTGTGCGTTGTCCATGGATACTCTCTTCGGCATCATCTTGTCTTCCTCATAGAGAGTCTCCATACGCCATACCTTATACTCATCGCCGATACGGGCTTTCTTACGTCCGGAGATAATGGACTGTCCGCCGCCGTTGATACATCCGCCCGGGCATCCCATAACTTCAATGAAAGTATACTTGGATGTGCCTGCACGCACTTCATCAAGAAGCGGCTTTGCACATGTCATGGAAGATGTGATTGCAATCCATATCTTCTTGCCGTTCAGGTCGATCTCCGCTTCCTTCACGCCTGCCATACCGCGGCATTCCATAAAGTCTACGTTCTCGAGCGGCTTGCCGTCAAGAATCTGCTTAACTGTACGAAGCGCAGCTTCCATAACGCCGCCTGTCGTGCCGAAGATAACGCCGGCACCGGTGTACTCGCCGCAGAAATCCTGATCGAACTTCTCATCATCGAAGATATTGATATTATCCATACCGTACATCTTGATCAGACGAGCTGCCTCTCTTGTCGTAAGGACAGCATCAACATCCGGATATTCGCCGGTCTTATTTTCCGGACGAAGAATCTCGGTCTTCTTTGCGATACAAGGCATAATGGAAACAACGAAAATCTTGGACGGATCTACGTTATTCTTCTCTGCCCAGTAGGTCTTAAGTGTGGCGCCGAACATCATATGCGGCGACTTCGCACTGGAGAGATGCGGAAGCAGATCCGGATACTCATACTCGATATACTTAATCCATCCCGGTGAGCAGGATGTGAACATCGGCAGTGTACCGCCCTTCTCGATTCTCTTAAGAAGCTCGGTTCCCTCTTCCATGATGGTCATATCTGCGCCGTAGTTTGTGTCATAGACACGGTCAAATCCGCAACGCTTCAGAGCGGCAACCATCTTTCCGGTTACGAGCGTGCCGATACGCATACCGAATTCCTCGCCGAGAGAAGCACGAACTGCGGGAGCAGTCTGGCAGATAACGACCTTCTCCGGATCGTTGATCGCAGCTACTACTTCGTGGATGCTCTCTTTCTCTGTCAGAGCGCCGACCGGACATGCCGTTACGCACTGGCCGCACTGCATACAGTTGACTTCTGTGAACTTCGCATCAAAGATCGGACCGACCTTCGTCTTGAATCCACGGTTCATCAGACCGAGAACGCCGATACCCTGAACCTTCTTGCAGGTCTGGACACAGCGCTCGCAGAGCACGCACTTTGATGTATCGCGAACGATACCCGGGCTTGCATCTTCGTAAGTCGGCTTTGTATATTCTCCTTCGAATCTGTTCTCGCGGATTCCGAGTTCCTGGCAGAGCTTCTGAAGTTCGCAGT